>NZ_JBHXCW010000202.1:0-14222 GCF_042725365.1 Lentzea sp. NPDC060358
GTCGCGGACCCCGGGGGCGTTCCGGTGTTCTCAGGACAGCCAGCTCTGGTTGCTCAGGTCGTCGTCATCGTCGGCCGGCGGGCGCGGGCGCCGCACCGGCGGGGGCTGGCGGACCGGCGGGGGCGGAGGTGGCTGCGGCGGCTGCTGCACGGCCGGCGGCTGCCGCACCGGTGCCTGCGGGGCCTGGTCCGGCCCGCGCATGAAGGCCTCGGACGCGGCGCGCATCTCGCGCTGCTGCCGTTCCTTCTCGATCTGCGCGAGCTCCTCGGCGAGGTCGTCGTGCGGAGCGGCGGACTCGTCCTCCAGCCCGAACGAGAGCTCCTTGCCGCGGCTGCGCTGCTGGCCCTCGCCCCGCTGGTTGCGGGCCATCTCGCGGAGCCGTTCGGTGAGCCGCTGCTTGCGGTCGGCGAACTTGTCGTGGCTCTCCTGCGTCGCCTTGGTCGACTCGTCGAACTTCTGCCGGACGTCCGACATCCGCGAGGAGTGCTCCGACTCGATGCCGGAGAGCTTCGCCTTGAACGCGGCGAGGTCGAGATCGCTCACCAGCTACCTCCCCGGTTGCCGTCGTCACCGCTGAGCACGCCCTGGGCGCTGTTCAGCGGGTTGCTGTCCTCGTCGAAGAGCGACCCGGTGGTGCGCCACTGGCTCGCGCCGCGTTCGGCGTCGCCGCCCTGCTGACCGCCGCCCGCGCCACCGCCCATCATGCCGCCCCCCATCATCCCGCCGCCCATCATGCCGCTGGAAGCGGCACCGGAGGTGGGCTGGCCGTGGGCGTCCTGCAGGGACGGCAGGTTCGCCGAACCCGCCTGACCGGCCTCGGAGGCGTTCGTGTCGAACGAGCCGCCGTTGTCGCCCTGCGACGGCGTGCTCCACGCGTTGTCGGCCTGCGACGAGCCGAGCACGGACTCACCGGAGGCGGCACCGCCGGTGAACGAGACACCGGACGTCGTCGTGCTGTCCGACGCCGCGTGCAGCGGGCCCTCGGCGGAGATCCGGGGCTCGCCGAGGCTGGGCATGATGCCGTTGTCCTCGATGAACCGGCGGGCCGCCGACTCCTGGAAGCGCTCGGCGACGTTCGGCGCGCCGTCCTGGCCGGGCGGGCTCCAGACCTGCTCGGCCTGGGCCGGCATCGTCTGGAACTCGGCCGGTGCGGGCATGGCCTGGAACTCGCCCTGCGCCGGCATGGTCTGGAAACCGGCCCCGGCGGGTGCCGTCTCGAACTCGCGCCCGACCGCCTGCGGGAAGTCGCTGTCCGGCAGGTTCAGCGGCTGACCGATCTCGCCAGCCCACGCCGCACCGGTGGCGCCACCTGCACCACCGGCACCGCCGCCGGCGGCCGCGGGGTTCTCGTCCTCGCCGAAGCTCACGCCGATCTGGTCGGGCGTGCCGTCGCCGTTGTCCGCGGTCAGGTTGATCTCGCCGGTCTTGGCGTCGACCTCGGCGGTGAAGCTCACGCCGTCCTGCTCGATGTGGATCTTGCCGTCGGCACCGACCTCGACCGGGATCGGGTTCGACTCCGAGCCGAGCGGGCCGCCCGCCGCGCCACCCGCGACGACGCGCTCGCCGGCCATGCCCGCGGGCGAGGCCGCGGTCGCCGGGCCACCCGTGGTCGCCGTGAGCTGGTTCGCCATGGCCGTGATGGCCTGCGTGCCGTTCTGGCCCATCAGGGCCTTCGCGGCCTCGGGGTTCTTGCTGAAGTCGAGGTCGTAGGTCTTCGGCTCGCCCTTGGGCGTGTCGATCGTCATCTTCACGTGCCCGTTCGAGTCGGGCTCCGTGACCTTGATCGTGTTGTCGCCGGCCTTGACCGTGACGGACTCGAGGTTCTCCTCGGGCTTGGGCGGCTGCTGGCCGTCCGGCTTGCCGTCGCCGTCGGCGTCACCGGGCACGTCCGGCTTGCCGTCGCCGTCGGAGTCGAGGCCGGTGTCCGGCTTGCCGATCTCCGGCATGCCGCCGCCACCGCCGCCACCGGGCGGGGTCCCGCCACCGCCACCGCCGCCGGGCGGGGTCCCGCCACCACCGCCACCACCAGGTGGGGTGCCGCCACCGCCGCCGCCGTTCTGGTCCTTGCCGCCACCGCCGGTGCTGTCACCGGGCTTCTCGGCGGGCTTCTCCTGCTGGGCGGGTTCGAACGGCTTGGTGTTGATCTTGTCGATCTCGGCGCCGAGCACGTTCCACGCGTCGTCGACGGACTTCTTGGTGTTCTTGCAGAGCTCGACGAAGTTCTTGTACTTGCCGCTGACGTCGTTGTGGAACGTGGTCTGCAGCCACTCGCGGCAGCCCTTGCGGACCTCGCCCTTCCACACGTCGCCGTCGCACGCGCCGTCGTCGATCTGGATGCCGACGTGCCCGGCCGCGCGCTTGAGCAGGCCCTCGTCCTCGCTGTCCGCGGCCTGCACGACCTCGCGGATCTGCGGCGGCGTCTTGCCGGCGATGTCGAACGGGCTGCCGACGCCGTTGAGGACGGTGCTCGCCTTGTCGTTCACGAGCTGCGAGACGGTGTGGCACGCCATGCGCGTCGCGTCGGCGATGTGGTTGACGCCGTCGGCGACCGCGGCGGCCTTCTTCGAGAAGTCGCCGACGAAGGCGCGCGAGTTGTCCGCCGCCTGGCCGTCCCACGACGACCACAGCTTCGACATCGACTTCTCGGAGTCGGACTGCTGGGTGCGCAGGTCGGTCGAGACCTGGCGCATCTCCACGATGTCCTGGTCGATCTTGTGGAAGTCGATGTCGCGCTGCTCTTCGTAGAGCGTCTTGACGGCGTTGTAGTCGGTGTTGACGTCCGAGCCGACACCGATGACCGACTTCGCCTCCGCGTAGACGGGGAGGAAGTTCTCGAAGTACTTCAGGCCGGGCATGCCCGCGTCGAGCAGCTGGTTCGAGTTGGCGACGCCGGCGCCACCGTCCGCGGCGCGCTGCTCGGACTGGTCGAGCGCGTCCTGCCCGGACTTCTTCGAGTTGTTGTAGTCGTCGATCTTCTTCTGGCCGGCCTCGCCCGACTTCTTGGCCTCGTCGTAGGCCTTGTCCAGCCGCTCGTCCGAGCTGTCCGACCACGGCATCGCGTCCTTGAACGACTGCCACTGACCGTCTCCCCAGGAGACGTCGTAGTCGTCCAGGTAGGTCTCGAGCTCGTCGTTGAACGTGCCGAACGGGTTGTCGCGGGCCTCGGTGGCGTAGTACGCCTCGAGCAGCGCCTTCTTCTGGTCGATGGGGACTTCGGGGTTGTCGCAGAGCTTCTTGACTTCTTCCCAGCTGGGCATCTGCGACTACCTTCCCTGCTTGCCGACGTTGGCCGCGTTGGCCTCGTCGGTCCACTCGTAGCCGTTCGCGGATTCGCGCAGCTTGTCGGAGAGGCCCTTCATGGCGGCGGAATAAGCACCGATCGCCTCGGCTAGCTTCGGAAGGCCGGCCTTGTACTTGGCGCCGCCGGCGGTGTGCGCGCGACCGAAGTCGCCCTCGCTCACGGCACTCGCGGTGATCTTCGCCTTGTAGTTCTCGATCTCGGTCGCGATGCCCTGGATGGTCGTCGCGGACGACATCATTTCGCCAGCGTTCGCCTGAAAGCCAGACATGTGCTCCTGCCTCCCCTAGTCCCCCCTCTGACGCAGTTCGGCTCAGCGGGGTTCCGCCATACAGTGCCAGCTCGAATCAGGTGCCGACCTGGGCTTTCACGATGTCGGTTGCCTTAGTAAACAGCGACGGGGCGCGCGGCGCCGGGAATCGCCGCAGATCGGGCGACTACTGCTGACCGGGAGGCTGCTGCGGCCAGGGCCGGCCGGCGCCGGGAGGCGGCCCCTGCTGCCAGTGCTGACCGGGAGGGGGAGCCTGCGGGCCGCCGGGAGGCGGACCCCACTGCTGCTGGTGCCCCTGCTGCTGGGGCGGGTACTGCTGGCCGTAGCCGGGCGGGAACGGGGGCCGGTTCCTGTTCTTCTTCGAGACCGTGACCGCGATGATCACCACCGCGGTCAGTCCACCCACGACGACGATCAGCAACAGCAACGTCAAGACGGTCATCCGCCGGCCCCCTCAGGTCCTCAGTGCACCGAGGAAACCACACCAGCGAGGCGTTGCGCGGCCGACTCGGCCTGTTCGTGGGTGGTGGCCTCGACCATCACCCGCACGAGCTGCTCGGTGCCGGACGGGCGCAGCAGCACGCGGCCGGTCTCGCCCAGCTCGGCCTCGACGGCGGCGACGGCCTCGCTGACCGACGCGGCCTTGGCCACGGCGGCCTTGTCGGACACCTTCACGTTGATCAGCACCTGCGGCAGGCGGCGCATCACCGAGGCCAGGTCGGCGAGCGACTTGCCGGTCTCGGCCATGCGGGCCATCAGGCGCAGCGCGGTGAGCAGGCCGTCGCCGGTGGTGGCGTGCGCGGGCAGCACCACGTGGCCGGACTGCTCGCCCCCGAGCGAGTAGCCGCCCGCCTTGAGGTCCTGCAGCACGTAGCGGTCACCCACGGCCGTGGTGCGCAGAGTGATCTTCGACTCGCGCATGGCGATGTGCAGGCCGAGGTTGCTCATCACGGTCGCGACGAGCGTGTCCTCGTAGAGCTCGCCCGCGTCGCGCATGGCGAGCGCGAGGACCGCGAGGATCTGGTCGCCGTCGACCGGGTTGCCCTCGGCGTCCACGGCGAGGCAGCGGTCGGCGTCGCCGTCGTGGGCGATGCCGAGGTCGGCACCGTGCTCGCGGACGGCGGCGGCCACGACGTCGATGTGGGTGGAACCACAGCCGTCGTTGATGTTGAGACCGTCCGGGGAGGAGTTGATCGCGACGACCTCGGCGCCCGCGCGGCGGTACGCGTCCGGTGCGGCCACCGACGCGGCACCGTTCGCGCAGTCCACCACGACCTTGAGGCCGTCGAGGCGGTGCGGTGTGACCTTGATCAGGTGCTCGACGTACTGGGTCTCGGCGTCGGGGACGTCGCGCACCCGGCCGATGGCCGCACCCGTCGGGCGTTCGAAGCCGGTGCCCATGAGCTGCTCGATCTCGTCCTCGACCGCGTCAGGCAGCTTGTGGCCACCCGCGGCGAAGAGCTTGATCCCGTTGTCCGGCATGGCGTTGTGCGACGCCGAGATCATCACGCCGATGTCGGCGCCGAGCGCGGCGACGAGGAAGGCGACGGCGGGTGTGGGCAGCGCGCCGACGCGCAGCACGTCCGCACCGGCCGAGGTGAGCCCCGCGGTGACGGCGGCGTCGAGCATCTCGCTGCTCGCCCTGGGGTCGCGGCCGACGACGGCGACGGGGCGGTGGGAGCGGTCGTGCTCGGCGAGCACGCGGGCGGCCGCGGCGGCGACGGACATCGCGAGCTCGGGGGTGAGGTCGGCGTTGGCGAGACCGCGCACGCCGTCGGTGCCGAACAGGCGGGCCATGGATCCTCCGATGTGGACACTGCGAGGCGGCGGGAAAAGACCCGGAAAACACTGCGGGAGCAGCAGTTCGGAGTGAACTGCTGCTCCCGCAGGTACAGCTGGTGCGTCAGATCAACGCTTGGAGTACTGAGGCGCCTTGCGGGCCTTCTTCAGACCGTACTTCTTGCGCTCCTTGACCCTCGGGTCACGGGTGAGGAAGCCGGCCTTCTTGAGCGCCGGGCGGTCCTCGGAGTCGACGGCGATCAGCGCACGCGCGATGGCGAGACGCAGCGCACCGGCCTGGCCGGTGATGCCGCCGCCACGCAGGTTGGCGATGACGTCGAAGGTCTCGGGCTTCTCCGTGGTGACGAGCGGCTCCTTGATGAGCTGCTGGTGCACCTTGTTCGGGAAGTAGTCCTCGAGGGCCTTGCCGTTCAGGGTGAACTTGCCGGTGCCGGGCACGAGGCGGACGCGGACGACGGCCTCCTTGCGGCGGCCGACGGTCTGCGCGAGGTGCGCGGCGCCGTTCAGCGAGGGCGCGACCACCGGCGCGGAGGTCTCCTCAGCGACCTCGGCCTCGTCGGCCTCGGCCTCGGGAGCCTCGACGACCTCGGCCTCGACAACCTCAGCCTCGACCTCGGGGGTCTCGACCTCAGGGGTCTCGTTCTCAGGGGTGGTCACAGGAACTTCCTCGGTGTACTCGTCGCTCACTGGGCGATCTTCTTGATCTCGAAGGCCTGCGGCTGCTGCGCCGCGTGCGGGTGGCTCGGTCCGCTGTAGACCTTCAGCTTGTTCGCGATCTGACGGCCCAGGCGGTTCTTGGGCAGCATGCCCTTGATCGCCTTCTCCACCAGGCGGTCCGGACGGGTGTCCAGGACCTCGCCGAACGACTGCTTGCGCAGACCGCCGGGGAAACCCGAGTGGCGGTACTGGAACTCCTGGTCCCGCTTCGAGCCGGTCAGGGCGACCTTGTCAGCGTTGATGATGACCACGAAGTCACCGGTGTCAACGTGAGGGGCGTAGGTCGGCTTGTGCTTGCCGCGCAGCAGCGTCGCGGCCTGGGTGGCGAGCCGGCCGAGCACCACGTCCTGGGCGTCGATCACGTGCCAGGTGCGGGTCACCTCACCGGGCTTCGGGCTGTACGTGCGCACGGATCTACCTCGTCGTCACTTGCGTCTGGGGTCACTGCGGCGGTTGCCCCAGACCGATCTTGGACTGGCCAAGCGGTGGTTCCGAGACAGGCGCGGCACACACGGGCGCCAGCTACCGCACAACAACGACAGAAGATACCGGATGGGTGGAGCGGGGACCAAAACGGGTCCTCCGAAGGCACCTGCACCCGGACGTACGCGAGCCCCGGACCACGTGGTTCCGGGGCTCGCGAGGGGTCTTGCTGGAACGCTCTGGCTTACCAGCGGCCGGCGTTGGTCTGCTCGGCCTGGGCGTACGCCTCGGAGGCCTGCTGCACGGCGACACCGATGGCCGCGAGGACCTGGTTCAGGTCGGCGGACGCGGTGTCCCAGTTGTTCTGGGCCTGCTGGTACGCCTGACCGGCGTTACCTTCCCAGCCCGCGAGGGTCGAGGTGACCTTCGACTTGAGCTGGTCGTTGAGGTCGTCGATGGTCTTCGACGAGGACGCGATGGTGGACGCGGCGTTGGAGATCTCCGCGAAGGTGGCCTTGATCATTTTTCATCTCCCCTTGAGAAAGTCAGAACGTGCCGAAGCGGAACGAGGTCGGGCGGAATCAGAGACGGCTCGCGATGTTCGAGACCGACGACTCCTGCTCCTCTTCGTTGCGGGCGTAGACCTGCGACGTGCTCGCGATCTGCTCCTGGATCGCCTGCAGCGCCTGGTCGAGCTTGCGGACGTCCTCGTCCATGCGAACCATCAGGTTCTGGAAGGCGGTGGCGGCGGTGCCGGCCCAGCCAGCAGCCACGCCCTCGGCCGCACCCTTGACCGTGCGGGCCTGGCCCTGGATCTGCTCGCTGATGTCGCCGATGTGCTTGGCCAGCGCGTCGAGGTCGGCCGTAGTCGCGGTAAAGCCGCTGCCCATGGGAACTCCCCTTTGGTTGATGCCAGGTCGTACTTCTTGGTTCGTACGCCTCTTACGACGGAGACCTTGCCACGCCGGTTCCGTCCTGTCGCGACTTCTTTCGAAGTAGTTGCGCTAGTAAACGGCTCGGGATGAAACCGGGGCCTCAGTAGAGGATTCGCGACTGCGAAAAGTCCTCGTCATCGTCACTCACACGGGGAAGTTGACCGCTCGGACCGGCGACGGCGGTCGAACCCGTGACGACCGCCTCTTTCGTCTCAACTGGACCCGTGTTCCGCGGCGCGGTGAGCTCGGCGGCGTCCGGAACCCGCTCGACGGGCAGCCCGCGGTCGTGGCGGAACCCGGTGGCGGCGTCCTTCACGTCGGCGGAGGTGGCCTGCGCGCCAGGCGCGACGGTGCGCTCGCGAGCCTGTCGGGCCAGGTCACGCGTGCGTTCCCGCAGCTTGGCATTGCGTTCACCTATGTCGCCGGCGGCGCGGCGGGCACGGGTGACGGCGGCTCCCACGTCGGCGCGGAACCTGCTCAGTGCCTCGGCGGCGGACATCGGCGACTCCCCTGGTGGCGCGGCTACGACTTGATGACCAGCGTGCTGACGACCTGCTCGCAGGCGGTGCGAACGCGCTGCTCAGCCGCCTTGGACGCCTGGCAGCCGACACTCACCTGCACCTGCCCCTGGAACTGGATGTACCAGTCGACCGCGGTGGCGCCGACCACTTCGCGATAGTGAACAACAGACTTCCCCGCGAATGTGCGGTTATCGGTGAAGTCGGCGACGTCGTCACCATTGCCCTGGCGTTCCTGGTAGGTGTTCCGGAGTTCGCTCAGAGCGCGAACCCGGTCTTTGTCGCTGTCATAAGTGAGTGTTTGCTCCTGCACAGCAATGCGCGCTTCCGGCGATTTGCCATCGGAATTCTTCTGGTCGGCCGGCTGCAGGAGCACCTGGCGGTCCGGGGCGGCGCCGCCGGTCTGCTCCCAGCCGTCCGGGCGCGTGAAGGCGTAGTCGTAGACGGCGATCTGGTTGCTCGGCGGGTCGGTGCGCTGCTGCGCCTTCTCGCGGTTGAACCAGAGGTAGCCACCGACGCCCGCGGCCGCGAGCATCACCACGACGCCGATTGAGACGAACAGCGGCGCCTTGCTCTTCTTCGGTGGCGGCGGAGGCGGTGGGGAGGGAAACGCGACCGGGAACTGCGCAACCGGCGGCGGCGTGATGCGGCGGGTGATTTTGCGCGTGGTCTCCTCGCCGACCCTGATGTTGTGAGTCACCTCACCCGATGCGCCATTCGGCGGCGCTTTCTGCTGCGTCATGCCGCCGGTGCGTTCCGGGTCGAGGCTGACGGCACGCAGGGCTCCCCTGGCGACGACGGTCTCCGGCTGGTCGATGCTCATCGGCACCACGCGGGTGTGCTCGTGCACCAGACGGGCGACCAGCGGAATCCGGCTGGACCCGCCGACCAGGAACACGCCGGCGAGCTGCTGGGGCGCGAGGCCCGCGTCGCGGACTGCCCCGCTCACCAGCGCGGCCGCCCGGCTGAGCGGCCCGGTGACGAGTTGTTCGAGGTCGGACCGGGTGACGTGGGCGTCGGGGAACGGCGGCGGCATCGGGACGTCGGTGTAGGCGTGCCGGGACAGCGTCTCCTTGGCGCCCCGCACGTCCTGCCGCAGCACCCGCCGCTTGCGCCGGTCGGCCATCTCGCGGCCCTCGACGAGCTGCCGCCACGCCTCGGGGTCCTTCGCCGCCACGAGCCCGCCGACGTGCTCGAGCAGTGCCTGGTCGATGTCGGCCCCGCCGAAGCTCGGGTCGCCCTTCGCGGACAGCACCCGGAAGCTCTTGCCGGTGCGCGCCACGACGCTCGCGTCGACCGTGCCGCCGCCGAGGTCGAGCACGGCGAGCGCGGCACCGTCCGGGACGGAGTGGCTCGCGGAGTGGAAGACGGCGGCCGCCACGGGCTCCGGAACGAGCACCAGTTCGCGCCCGAGCCCTCGCGCCGCCTGCATCAGGACGCGCGTGCGCACCGTGCCCCAATCGGCCGGGTGCGTGAGCACGAGGAGATCGACGGGCATACCACCGCCCACGCGCCGTGCCTCACCGACGGCCCGTGTGAGCACCGCTCGCACAACGTCCACGACGGGCAGCACGGAACTGCCGAGCAGCAGCTCAGCCTCGTCGACCCGGCGCTTCGGGTGCGGCTCGTAACGGGCCGGGTCCACGGCGGCCTGCCGTTCGGCCTCCTGACCGACGAACAACGTCCCGTCGGCCGCGGCGAACACGGCGGACGGCACCAGCGGCTGGCCGTCGAACACGACGACCTGCGGCTCCCTGCCGTGCGCGGAGATCGCGACGCAGGTGCTCGACGTGCCGAAGTCGACCGCGACGTGCAGGCTCATGCACCTTCCCCTCTTTCGCGCACATGCTTACCCGATGGGACCGGCCGGGACGACACGGATGGCCAAGGTCGCGTCACGCTCGTCCGGTTTCCCTCACGAGAGCGAGCTCGACCTCGAGCCCCGCGGCGCGCGGGTTCCCCGCCGACCTGGCCATTTCCCACGTCCGCGGACTCGCGCAGACCTGACCTCGGGTCGCACCTCATCCGCGCAGATCGCGGCACTTGTCCACCAGCGCCCGCACCGACAGGGCCGGGTCGGCGACCGCCATCGCCGCCGCGGCGGTCAGCGCGAGCGGCAGCCCGCCGCAGAACGCGACGAGCTCCGCCGCGGCGTCCGGTTCGGCGGCCAGCCGGTCTTCGCCCAGGTGCGCGGCCAGCAGCGCGGTGGCGTCCCCGTCGGCCAGCACGCCGAGCGGCACCGGGATCGCGCCCTCGCGGACGACGAGGCCGGTGAACCGGTTGCGGCTCGTGACCACGGCCAGGCAGCCCGGACCGGCGGGCAGCAGCGGGCGGACCTGCTCGACGTCGCGGGCGTCGTCGAGCAGCACCAGCACGCGGCGGTCGGCGACGACGCTGCGGTAGAGCGCGGCGCGGTCCGGCAGGTCCGCGGGCAGGCCGGGGTCGGGGACGCCGAACGCGCCGAGGAAGTCCGCTAGCACGTCGGCCGGGTCGGCCGGGGTCGCGGAGGAGCCGCGCAGGTCGGCGTGCAACTGCCCGTCCGGGAAGCGGCCGGCGATCTCGTGCGCCCACCGCACCGCCAGCGCGGTCTTGCCGATGCCCGCCGCGCCGGCGGTCGCGGTGATCACCACGGTCGCACCGCCGGCGGCCGCGGGCGCGAGCCTCGCGAGTTCCGCGGCCCGGCCGGTGAAGTGCGCGGGCGCCTCGGGCAGCTGCCGCGGCACGCCGCCGGACGGGACGGGCGCGAGCAGGCGGTCGTGCAGGTGCTGCAACGGCCGGCCCGGCTCGACGCCGAGCTCGTCGGCGAGGTGGGTGCTGATCTCCTCGTACGCGGCGAGCGCCTCCTGGGGCCTGCCCGCCTGGCGCAGCGCGTGCACGAGCTGCGCCCAGAACCCCTCGCGCAAGGGGTGTTCCCGCGTCAGCTCGCGCAGTTCGCCGACGAGGTCCGCACCGCGCCCGCGCGCCAGGTCGGCGTCGATCCTCCTGCCGCGCACGACGAGCCGTTCCTCGACGAGCGGCGGCACGTCCTCGCGGCGCAGGTGCGGCGACGCGACGCCGGCGGCCACCTCGCCGCGCCACTGCGCCAGCGCCGCACCGAACTCGCCCTCGGCGGCCAGGCGGCGGAACCGCGTGAGGTCGAGCGACTCCGGGTCGACCTCGGCGAGGTAGCCCCCGGTCGCCGTGCGGACGCAGTTGGCCTCTCCCAACGCGAGCCGCACCCGGCGCACGACCATGTGCAGGGTCTTGTGGGCGCGGTCGAGCGTGGGCGGTTCGCCTTCCCACAGCCGGTCGACCAGCTCGTCGACCGACACGAACCGGTTGGGGCGCAACAACAGCGTGGCCAGCAGCACGCGGCCCCTGCCGGCCGGCAGCGCGACCGGCACCCCGTCGTGCAGCACCTCCACCGGCCCGAGGACGCGGTACTCGACGTTCATGCGCCCCGTTCCGCTCCGACCACCCGGCGGGCCAGCTTAGACGGTGCGTGACAGCGGTGTGAGCGAAGTGTGAGCGGGCTGGTGCACAGTTCTGTTCGAGCGGTGCTGGTGGCTGAGGACCTGGGGGGTCACCAGCACCGCTTTCTCAGTTCCCGGGCAGGGCGGCGAGCTGCGCGCGGACCTGGTCCGCGAACGGGTGCTGGTGGTGCTCGAAGGTCGCCAGCGCCTCGGTCCACCGCCGCCGGGCACCGGCGACGTCACCGGCTCGCTCCAGCGCCTCGCCGAGCCACTTCTGCGCCGACGCGACGTCCGACCAGGTCCCGGCCTGCTCGAGCCACCCGACCGAATCGGTCAGCGTCGCGACGGCCCGGTCGAACTCGCCGATCCTGAGGAAGACGACCCCCTTGGTGGCCGCCCTGCGCCCCAGTTCGTAGGGGCTCGTGGTCTCCGACGTCAACGAGTCCAGCTCGGCGCAGCGCGCGAGTGCCTCCTCGTGGCGGCCCAGGAACAGCAGCGCCTGGACGACCCGGTACAGGGCCTCGCCGACCCGCTCGCCGGTGGCGCCGGCGTCCCCGCGTTGCAGCTCGTAGGCCGTCTCGGCGACCTCCAGCGACTCGCCCTGCCGCCCCAGCATCACCAGCGACCACACGACACCGCCCAGGCACCGCACCTGCGCCGGCACGTCACCGAGCTCGGCGTGGGCACGGGCACACGCCTCGAACCTCGTCCTGCTCTCCTCGTACCGGCCGAGCCGGCCGCTGACGACGGCCTCCAGGAACGCCATCCTCGCGGTGCTCGAGCGGTCACCGGTCCCTGGCCGCGGCCTCCCGCGCGCTCTCGAGCGCCCACCGCCAGTTCCGCCACAGCCCGAACCGGTCGACCAGGTCGAAGGCGGTCCACACCAGCTGCCAGGTGTGCCGGTCGCGGCCCTTCGCCCCGCTGCGCGCGACCACCGCCCGCAGCACGTCCTCCTCGGCGCGGAACCAGTCTTCGGCGTCCCCGCGCGTCTCGAACACCTCGGGGCTCGTGCCCGGTGCCGTCTCCGGCTCCTCCGGCAACGGCCGGCTGCTCGCGCAGTGGGTGGTGTTGATGCCGATCAACGTGTGGAGGTGGTGGTCGAGCACCCGCGCCTCGGCCTCGCCGAGGTCCTCGGGCCGCTCCTGCACCGCGGCGAGGTCCGCGGCGTAGACGCGCAGCAGGTCGTGGCAGGTGAACCGGCCCGGCAGGTGCTCGTGCAGGAGGTTCGCCCGCACCAGCTCCCGCACGTGCTCGCGCGTCTCGCCGACCGGCCACCCCGTGAGGCTCGCCGCCGCCGCGACCGTGACGTCCCGGCCGGGGTGCACGCCCAGGAGCCGGAACAGCCGCGCCGCGGCGGCACCGAGCCGCTGGTAGGACCACTGGAACACCGCTCGGACGCTGGTGGCCACGTCTCCGGTGTCGAGGGTGTCCAGACGCGTCCGCTCGTCGGCGAGTTCCGCGGCCAGCGCGGACAACGGCAGCTCCGGCGACTGCGCGGCACGGGCCGCCACGATCGCGAGTGCCAGCGGCAGCCCGCCGCACCACCGGACCAGGTCGTCGGCGACCCCCACCCGGTCCTCGCCGAGACGGCTGACGAGCAGGGCGGTCGACTCGGCGGGGGTCAGCACGCCGAGCGCCAGCCTCCGCACGGCCACCAGCCCGGCGAGGTGGTCACGGCTGGTGATCAGCACCAGACCGGCGGACGGTCCCGGCAGTAGCGGGCGGACCTGGTCGCCGTCGCGGGCGTTGTCGAGCACGACGAGGACCCGCTTCTCGGCGACGACACCGCGGAACAGCGCGGACGCGGCGTCGAGGTCGGTGGGGACGCGTTCGGGCGCGACGCCCAGTGCGACCAGGAACCCGCTGAGCGCGTCACCCGGCTCCACCGGGTCCTGGTCGTGGTCGAGCTCGGCGGACAGCAGGGCCCGCACGTCCCGGTAGGCGGTCAGCGCCGCCGCCTGCTGGCCCGAGTGCGCGAGCGCCAGCACCAGCCTGCTCCAGAACGCCTCGCGGAACGGGTGCTCCGCGGTCAAAGCGCGCAGCTCGGCGACTACGTCGGCGGCCCTGCCGGCGTCGAGGTCGGCGGCGATGCGGTGTTCCAGCGCCCGCAGCCGCTCCTCGGCCACCGGCGGGACGTCGTGCCGGTGCAGCGCGTCGGACCGGACGTCGGAGAGCATCGGCCCGCGCCACAACGCGGTCGCGGCGGCGAAATCACCGCTCGCCACGAGGGAGCGGAACCGCAGCAGGTCCAGTTCGGACGCGTCGACCGCCGCCCGGTACCCGCCGCGCGAGGTCCGCACGCAGTTCGCCGCACCCAGTGCCCGCCGCAGCCGCGCGACGACCATCTGCAGGGTCTTGTCCGCCCGGCCGGTGCTCGGGGGCGCACCGTCCCACACCCGTTCCACCAGCTCGTCGACCGGCACGACCTGGCCGGGGCGCAACAGCAGGGTGGCCAGCAACACCCGGCACCGCCCGGCGGGCACCGCCAGCGCGACGCCGTCCAGCAGCACCTGCAACGGTCCGAGGACGCGGTACTCGGCTGCCACGGTCCCCCTTCCAGTGACCCGTGACCGGGGTGTCGGAGCGGTCCACCAGCCCGGGGTCGGCCGGTCTCACCGCAGTCACCTCCCTCGCCGCCGCGTGACCGAAGTGTGAGCGGCACCGGGCAGAGTTCTCCTCAGCCGGACGACGACGGTGACAACGCGAGTGGGGGGTGTCGCGGTCGTCGGTCCTCCACTCCGGCCGGCCCTCCCCAGTGGGCCGGTCGGGACGGAGCCGGTCATGGGGGAACCGGGCGGTCCCCTGCCG
>NZ_JBHXCW010000203.1:0-14047 GCF_042725365.1 Lentzea sp. NPDC060358
CTCGCGAGGCCCGCGAGCCCCCGGACGTGCTGGCTACTTGCAGTAGTCGAACGCGTAGTCGTCGCCGTCCGGACCCACGAGGAGCCGGTCGCGCAACGTCGTGATGGCCGGGGTGTCCCGGTCGCTGCACACGTCCGCGAACGTGCCGCGCAGGTCATCGGTGTACTCGATGTCCATCACGTTCTTGTCGTAGGCGTCGCTGTAGTCGGAGCACTCCGACCAGCGGTGGCACTCCTCCGACACCGCGAAGTCGAAACCGACCTGGTTCTTCGCCTGCTCCGCCTGCTCCGCGGAGTTCTTCTGGCCGATCGCGAGGTTCTTGCCGTGCGCCCGGTCCGCGAGGAGCTTGGCGTAGGCGAGGTTGTTGCTCACGGTCAGCTTGCCGCGGGAGCGCAGGTAGGAGTCGAGGTTGTCGACCTCGACGGCCTTGAAGCCCTTGCTGGCGCACAGGTCGATCGTGCTGCCGATGATCCCGGCGAGCTCCGTGCGCTTGGCGGCCGTGGACGTGTCGAGCAGGAACTCGTCACGCCACTTCGGGTCGATGATCGGGTTGCCGGACGAGTCCTTCAGGATGAGGTGCTTGCGCTGGTTCAGCCAGACGTTCTTGTCGCCGGGCTGGGTCTGGAAACCGTTGACGTAGCAGATGTTGTAGACGCCCGCCGCCGGGGTGGCGGTGCTGTCGCGGGTCACCAGGGTGACGCCGCTGGGCGGGGTGTAGGCCTCACCCAGCTGGTAGTCGAGCGCGCCGCTCGTGGGCGGCAGTTCGACGGCCGCCTGGCTGGTCGTCGCCAGCGGGCCGGCCATGCAGGCCAGGGCCAGCGCGGTGCCGGTGAGGGCGCGGGCAGGGAAGGTCATGTGCGCCGAACTCCTTGATCGCTCAGAAGTGGTGATCGGGTCTGAGCGACCGTACCGGTAGGAGTCCTCATGAGGCCAGCAAACAATCTCATTCGGTCAGAATGCTTGCTTGTTTGAGCGATTCCAGCTTAGTGTCCCCGACCACACCCCACCACCGAGGGAGTCGACATGGGCACAGGGCTGAGTCGCCGCGCGGTGCTGACGATGGGCGCCGCGCTCCTGATGACGGCGGCGTGCGGAACGGGCTCCGGCGGCAACGGCAAGATCAAGGTCTGGCACGGCTACACCGACGTCGAGGCGACGGCGCTGGGCAAACTCGCCGAACGGTGGAACGGCCAGCACCCCGGGCAGCAGGTCGAGCTGGTCTTCAACGGCGGCAACGACAACGTGCTGCAGAAGACGCTGGCCTCGTTCGCCTCCGGCAACCCGCCGGAGGTCGCCTACCAGTACGGCTCCTCGCTCACCGGGCTCGTCGGCCGGCCGCAGACGCAGGACCTGACCGAACCGGTCAAGGGCGACGCCGCCTTCCAGTGGGACGACCTCTTCGCCGCCGGGCGCGAGGCCGCGACGGTGGACGGCAAGGTCTACGGCATCCCCGCGCTCGTCGACAACCTCTCCATGGTCTACAACAAGAAGCTCTTCGACGATGCCGGGATCGCGCACCCCACCCCGGAGTGGACGTGGGACGACTTCCGGTCGGCCGCGAAGAAGCTCACCGGCGACGGGCGCTACGGCTGGGCCTACGTCAACGACGGCACCGAGGACACCGTCTGGCGCTTCCTCGCGCTGCTCTGGCAGGCGGGCGGCGACCTGCTCTCGAGCGACGGCAAGAAGGCCGCGTTCGCCTCCGACGCCGGGCGGCAGGCCATGCAGCTGTTGCGGGACATGTCCGTCACGGACAAGTCCGTCTACCTCGACGCGGGCGACCAGCAGTACCTCAACCTCTTCAACTCCGGCCGCGTCGGCATGCTCTGGACCGGGCCGTGGGACCTCGGCGTGATCAACGGGGACGTCTCCTACGGCGTGCAGGTCCTGCCCGGCAAGGTGACCCACGCGACGATCGCGGGCCCGGACACGTTCGTCGTCTTCGGCGACAACGGGCGCACGAACGCGCTGCCGTTCCTGAAGTGGCTGCTGTCGGCGGAGATCCACCTCGAGTTCGCGATGGAGACCGGTCACCTGCCGATCCGGCAGTCGGAGATCGCCCTGCCGAAGTACGCCGAGTACGAGGAGAAGTACCCCGGCGCCAAGGTGTTCGTGGAGAACCTCGAGAAGAACGTCACGAAGTCGCGGCCGAACATCCCGCAGTACCCCAAGATCTCGCAGGTGCTCGGCACCGCCGTGCAGTCGGTCCTGCTCGGCCAGGCCGAACCGCAGGCCGCGCTCGCGCAGGCGGCGACCGAGGTCGACCGGGAGCTGGCGGGGTCATGACCGCCGACCGGCGCAAGCTCGCCGACCACGCCGCCGGGTGGGGGTTCGCGGCACCGGCCGTGGTCCTCATCGGCGTGTTCGGACTGGTCCCGGTGGTCTGGTCGTTCGTGCTCTCCCTGCAGCACACCGACCTCACCTCGCCGGGGACGTTCGCGGGCGGCGACAACTACGCCAAGCTCGTCGCCGACCCGCTCTTCTGGGACGCGGCCCGGCGCACGCTCGTCTACGTCGTGCTGTTCGTGCCGGTCACCCTCGCGCTCGCGCTGCCCGTCGCGGTGCTGCTCAACCAGAAGATCCGCGGCGTCGTGCTCTACCGGCTCGCCGTGTCGGTGCCGCTGGTGACCTCGACGGTCGCGACCGGCATCATGTTCAGCTGGCTCGCCAACCCGCAGTTCGGTCTCGTCAACGCCGCGCTGGACGCGGTGGGGCTGCCGAAGCAGGGCTTCTTCACCGATCCGGGCCAGGCGCTGTTCGCCGTGGTCGCGATGACGGTGTGGGGCTGGCTCGGGTTCGCCGTCATCATCTACCTGGCCGCGCTGCAGAACGTGCCGAAGGACCTGCTCGAGGCGTCCTCGCTGGACGGCTGCGGCCGCGCCGGGTCGTTCTGGCACGTCGAGCTGCCGCTGGTCTCGCCCGCGACCGGGTTCATGCTGGTGTGGCTCACGATCAACGGCCTGCAGCTCTTCGACGCCGTCTACGTGACGACCAAGGGCGGGCCGCTCCGCGCGACCACCGTGCTCGTCTACCACCTCTACAACGAGGCGTTCGTGAGCTTCGACGGCGGCTACGCGGCCGCCATCGGCTGCGCGGTGTTCCTGGTGATCGGCGCGTTCACCCTCGCCCAGCTGCGGTTCAACCGCCGCACGTCCCACTACGAGGCGCGATGACCCGGCCCAGCGCGGTGCACCTGATCCTCTTCCCGCTGTCGCTGGTGATGGTGACACCGCTGGTGTGGATGGTCCTGGTGTCGATCTCCACCAAGGAGGAGTCGCGGCGCTTCCCGCCCGGCCTGCCGAGCGGGATCGAGTGGGAGAACTACGCCGCCGCGCTCAACGACGCGCCGCTGGGCTCGTGGCTGGGCAACAGCTTCGTGGTCTCCGTCGTCTGCGTCGCCGGCAACCTCGTGCTGTGCTCGCTGGCCGGCTACGCGTTCGCGCGCATCCGGTTCATCGGGAGCAGGATCGCGTTCGTGCTGATGCTCGCGACGCTCATGGTGCCGTTCCAGATCGTCATGCTGCCGCTGCTGATCATGATGCGGCAGCTGGGGCTCGTCGACACCCTCGGCGCCCTGATCGCGCCGAACCTCGCCACGGCGTTCGGGGTGTTCCTGATGCGGCAGTTCTTCACCACGCTGCCGCGCGAGCTGGAGGAGGCCGCGCGGATCGACGGCGCGAGCAGGCTGCGGACGCTGTTCCAGGTGCTGCTGCCGTTGATGCGGCCCACCCTGGCGACCCTGGCCGTGCTCACGTTCCTGCAGACGTGGAACGACTTCCTGTGGCCGCTCATCGCCGTGCAGAGCCCCGGTGTGATGACCGTCCAGATCGGACTGCAGAGCTTCCAGGGCGCCCACACCACCAACTGGCCGAAGCTCATGGCCGGTACCGTGCTGAGCCAGCTGCCCGTCCTGCTCGTCTTCTTCTTCGCCCAGCGGTTCTTCGTGCGGTCGGTGGCCGCGGCGGGCATCAAGTGACGGAACAACGTGAGGATTGCGCCATGCCGACCAGGTCCGCCGCGGAGCTGCACACCACCGCCGAGATCGCCTCCCAGCCCGCCTGCTGGCGCCGGGCGATCGCGCTCGCCGCCGAACCCGGCACCACGGCCGCGCTGCCCGCACCGGGCGAACGCGTCGCGGTGCTCGGCTGCGGCACGTCGTGGTTCATGGCCCAGGCCTACGCCCGCCGCCGCGAGGACGAGGGCCTGGGGGAGACCGACGCGTTCGCCGCGTCCGAGTTCCCCTTCGGCCGCCGCTACGACCGCGTGGTGGCGCTGACCAGGTCCGGCACCACCACCGAGGTGGTCGACGTGCTGCGCCGGCTGCGCTCGCACGTCCCCACCACGGCCGTTGTCGGCGCTCCCGGCACGCCCGTGACGGAGCTGGCCGACCAGGTCGTCGCGCTGCCGTTCGCCGACGAGCGCTCGGTGGTGCAGACGCGGTTCGCCACCTCCGCACTCGTGCTGCTGCGCGCCCACCTCGGCGAACGGCTCGACCGCGCGGTCCTCGACGCGGAGCAGGCGCTGACCGAACCGCTGCCCGCGGGCCTGGTGGAGCGCACCCAGTTCACGTTCCTCGGCGGCGCGCCCTGGACCACCGGCCTCGCGGCCGAGGCGGCGCTCAAAATGCGCGAGGCGTCGCTGAGCTGGACCGAGTCCTACCCGGCCACCGAGTACCGGCACGGCCCGGTCGCGATCACCGACGAGGGCTCGCTGGTGTGGGTGTTCGGCGCGGCGCCGGAAGGGCTCCGGGACGACGTCGCCGCGGCCGGTGGCCGGTGGCTCGCCCGCGACCGCGACCCGCTGGCCGAGCTCGTCTCCGTGCACCGCCTCGCCGTGGAGGTGGCGCTGCTGCGGGGCCTCGACCCGGACACCCCGCGCAACCTCACCCGTTCCGTGATCCTGGAAGGCTGATCGATGTTCACCATCGCGTTCGTGGGCGCGGGTTCCGTCGAGTTCACCCGCCAGCTGCTCCGCGACATCACGTCGTTCCCGGAGCTGGCCGATGTCGAGTTCTCGTTGCACGACATCGACTCCGAACGGCTGGAGGTCGCGGCCGGCCTGGCGCGCCTCATCGCGCCGTCGGCACGCGTGCGGACATCGTCGGTGCGGCGGGAGGCGCTGGAGGGCGCGGACGTCGTGGTGAACATGGTCGCGATCGGCGGCCACGAGGCGACGCTGCGGGACTTCGACGTGCCGGAGTCGTTCGGCCTGCGCCAGACCATCGGCGACACGCTCGGCATCGGCGGGATCTTCCGCGGGCTGCGCACGTTCCCGTTCCTGGACGGGCTCGCGGCGGACGTGCTCGCCGTGTGCCCGGACGCGTGGCTGCTGAACTACACCAACCCGATGGCGATGAACATCCAGTACCTGGCCACCGTGGCGCCGCGGGTGAAGGCGGTCGGGCTGTGCCACTCGGTGCACTGGACGGTCCACGACCTGAGCGCACTGGTCGGCGTGCCGCACGACGAGGTCGACTTCCTGTCGGCCGGCGTCAACCACCAGGCGTGGATCCTGCGCTGGGAGCACGAGGGCCGGTCGCTGTACCCCGCCCTGGACGCGGCCATCGAGGCGTCGCCGGAGCTGGCGCGGCGCGTGCGGGTCGACATGTACCGCCGGCTCGGCTTCTACCCCACGGAGACGAGCGAGCACTCGTCGGAGTACGTGCCGTGGTACCTGGGGCACCGGTCCGAAGTGGACCGGCTGCGCATCCCGGTGCGCGACTACGCCACGATCAGCGCGGAGAACGTCGCCACGTACGAGAAGACGCGCGACGCGCTGGCGTCGGGGGACGCGTTGCCCCCGCTGGAGGACGAGGCCGTCGAGTACGCGCCGCAGGTGATCCACAGCCTGGTCACCGGGCAGCGGCGCACGATCCAGGTGAACGTCGCGAACCACGGCCTGATCTCCAACCTGCCCGCGGGCATGGCCGTGGAGGTCCCGGCGACGCTCGACCGGTTCGGCGTGCACCCGCACGCCGTCGGTGCGCTGCCGCGGCAGCTGGCCGCGCTGAACCGGAGCTTCCTGAACGTGGTCGACCTGACGGTGGCCGCGGTGGTCGAGGGCGACCCCGCCCACGTGCGGCACGCGGCGCTGTGCGACCCGGCCACCGCCGCCGCGCTCACCGCCGGCCAGATCTCCGAGCTGGTCGTCGCGATGACGGCCGCGCACGGCGACCTGCTGCCGGCTTCGGTGCGATAACGCTCAGCCGGTTGCGTGGTTGTCCCGTAATTCGTGCCAAACCAAGCACCATTCCTGCGTTATGGTGATCGGATGCGTCAAGAGCAGCGACTGGCTGCCATCCTCGGCAAGCTCGCGGACGCGGGCTCGGTGTCCGTGACCGGGCTCGCGGAGGACCTGGGCACCTCCGTCGCGTCGATCCGGCGCGACCTGCAGTCGCTGGAAGAGCAGAAGCTGCTCAAGCGCACGCACGGTGGCGCGGTGGCCGTCGAGGTCATCTACGAGCTGCCGCTGCGCTACCGGGTCGGCCGCCGGGAGGAGAAGCGCCAGATCGCCGAGGCGGCCGCGCGGCTCGTGACCGAGTCGGTCCACTCCGTCGGCCTCAACGGCGGCACGACCACCACCGAGCTGGCCCGCCT
This sequence comes from Lentzea sp. NPDC060358, assembly GCF_042725365.1. Classification (NCBI taxonomy): domain Bacteria; kingdom Bacillati; phylum Actinomycetota; class Actinomycetes; order Pseudonocardiales; family Pseudonocardiaceae; genus Lentzea; species Lentzea sp. NPDC060358. The sequence goes on from NZ_JBHXCW010000203.1 coordinate 6,597, forward strand.
GCTGGCGGGCACGAGGTCGCTGAAGGTCGTGACGAACGCGCTGAACATCGCCTCGGACCTGTGCCCGCGCCCGACGATCGACCTGGTCGTCACCGGCGGCGGCGTGCGCCCGGAGAGCTACGAGCTGGTGGGCCCCATCGCGGACCGGGCGCTGGCCGGCATCAGCCTGGACCTGGTGTTCCTCGGCGTGGACGGCATCGACGCGCGCGGCGGCATCACCACGCACGACGAGGTCGAGGCGCACACCGACAACTGCCTGCTGCGCACGGCCGACCGCGTGGTGGTGCTGGCCGACGGGTCGAAGGTGGGCAAGCGGGCGTTCTCCCGGATCGCCGCCATCACCGAGGTGCACGTGGTCATCACGGACGCGTCGGCTCCGGCGCAGGAGCTCGAGAAGCTGCGCGCGGCGGGCCTGGAGGTCGTGGTCGCGTGAGGCGGGCCGGCGCTCAGAGCGCCACCTGCCCGCGCACCCCGATCACCGTGTCGCCGCCGACCCAGATCTCCCCGTCGTCCTGCGCCAGGTGCACCCGGCCCCGCCGCCCGAGCACCGTTCCCTGCGCCGCGACGTAGGACGGGGTCGCGAGCCCGGCCGGGATCAGCCACTGCGCGAAGGCGGCGTTGAGGCTGCCGGTGACCGGGTCCTCGTAGAACCGGCCGCCCTCGTCCACGAAGGCCCGCACCTCGAACGCCGCGTCGCCGCCCTCCCGGTGCGGCCCGGCCACGCCGACGCTCGTGAACCCGCCGAACCGGGCGAAGTCCGGCTTGACGGCGAGCACGGCCTCGGCCGAGGCGAGCAGCACCGCCACCCACCCCGGGCCGTTGTCCGCCCAGCGCGCGTCCACGACGTCCTCCGGCCTGACCCGCAACGCGGTGGCGAGCGCGAGCAGCTCCGACAACGTGACCGGGCCGCTGCGCACGAGCGGCGGCGCGGCGAACGCGAGACGGGAGCCGTCCTCCCGCACGGTCACGAGGCCGGCGCCGCACTCCTGCACCACCCGGCCGGGGACGCGGGGCTCGCCACCGGCGGCCAGCCAGGCGCGGGCCGACCCGAGCGTGGGGTGGCCCGCGAAGGGCAGCTCGCGGCTGATCGTGAAGATCCGCAGCCGGTAGTCGGCCCCTGGCGAGGCGGGGGAGAGCAGGTAGGTCGTCTCGGCGAGGTTGGTCCAGCGGGCGAACGCCGCCATCTCGGCGTCCGAGAGGCCGTCCGCGTCGTGCACCACCGCGACCGGGTTGCCGTACAGGAACTCGTCGGTGAACACGTCGACCTGGCTGAATCCGCGCACCGCGCCAGCCTAGCCAGAGCCGGCCGCTGCTTTCGGCCACCTTCACCGCCTCCGCACGGGTGCGGGCGCCGGTCTTGCCGATCGCGGAGCTCAGGTGGTTGCGCCCGCGCAGCGCAGCGACCCGGACGACGCCGTCACAGCACCGGGGCGATGTGATCAGGTCGATCGGCCCTCTCCAGTTCGGCGGGCGGCGCTTACGGTGGTGGGGTGACGACCACGTCTGAGGCCGTGAGCCCGGCGGACGAACGCATCCGGCGCCTGGAGGCCCGGCTGGTCCGCGAGCACGTCGAGGTCCCGCCGAGCCTGGTGCACGAGTGGATCGAACGCGCGCGGGCGCGGTTCGGCGGCGCCAGAGTGCAGGAGTACGTGCCGTTGCTCGTGGCACGGGCGGTGCGGGCGTCCGCGCGCGACTTCCGCGCCGAGGTGCCCGAGATGACCGGGACGTACCTCACGAGCTGGGCGCGCAACACCGCCCGGCGGCTCCTCGCGGACGAGCTGCCCCGCCGGTGGGCCCACACGGCCGGGGTGGCCCGCCGCGCCGGGCACGTGGCGCGGGTGCTGCCGCCCGAGGACCGCGAGCTGCTCGTCGCCGCGGCCTGGCTGCACGACATCGGGTACGCCGCGGAGGTGAGGGACACCGGCCTGCACTCCCTCGACGGCGCCCGCTACCTGCGCCGGGCCGGAGTCTCCGAACGCATCTGCTCGCTCGTGGCGCACCACTCCGGCGCGGCGGCCGTCGCGGAGCTCGTCGGGCTCGCCGACGCGCTCGCGGAGTTCGGCGACCACCGCGGCCGGCTGCGCGACGCGCTCTGGTACTCCGACATGTCCACCGGTCCCGACGGGCAGCCCACGACGGTGCAGGGCCGGCTCGCCGAGATCCGGCAGCGGCGCGGCCCGGAGGACCCGGTCGTGCGCGCCCTCGCGGTGAACGGCGACGAGCGGCTGGCGGCGGTCCGGCGGACGCACCGGCTGCTGCGCCGCGCGGCCTGACCGCGCAGGTCTGACCGCGCAGGTCTGGCGGCGCAGTTCTGACGGCGCGTGGCCTGACGGCGCGTGGCCTGGCGGCGCGTGGTCTGGTGTCGCGTGCCTGCCGCGCGGCCTGACCGCGCAGTTCTGACGGCGCGTGGCCTGGCGGCGTGCGATCGGCGGCCGGTGGTCTGGTGGCGTGCGGTCTGGCGGCGCGTGGCCTGGCGGCGCGTGGCCTGACCGCGGAGTCCCGGCTGCGTAGTTCTGCGGATGCCCCCGAGGCGGTCCCCGGTGCGAGAGTGGCGGGGTGGACGAGACGGGGGCTCGGCGCTGGTGGCTGCGGATCGCACTGGCGGGGATCACGGGCGCGGTCATGGCGCCGGTGGGGACCGGCGCGATGGTCGCCGGCCTGTTCGTGGGCACGGCCGGCCTCGCCGCCATGGGGCTCCTCGCCGGTGTGCTCTTCGTGGTGCTGCTGGCCTTCGTGGCCCGGGTGGCGCCCGACGAGTCGTGGTTCGGCGGCGGCGGGGGCGGGCGGGTGTGCTGGGCGGTGCTCGTCGCGGGCGCCGGCACCGCGCTGTGGCTGCTGGGCTGGTCGGTCAGCGACGCCGCCCGGCTCGGCCTCAGCGAGTCGGCGGTGCTCTGGGCACCCATGACCGCCCTGCTCTTCGCCCTGGTGGCGGGCACCCTGCTGCGCCGGTGGTACCTGGCGCTCGGATCGCTCGCCGCGCTGACCGTCGCCGGTCTGGTGCTGCTCAGGGCGCTCGCCGTCACTTTGCCTTCCGACGTGGAGCGACGGGCAGGGGGAGTCGACCTCGACTCGCTCCTGGTCGCCTCCGTGCCCGGCTACGCCGTGGTGCCCGACCAGCTGTCGTGGCAGCTGGTGCCGCTCGACGTGGACCCGCGCACCAGCCCGCCGTCGCCGTACGTGCAGCTGTACCCGGTGCAGGACGAGCCGGACTGCCAGGTCGACCAGTACCAGACGACGTACCCGAGCGGCCCGTCGTGCGAGGTCGAGCGGCCCGGCCTGTTCTTCGTGCAGGGCCCGGACAGCAACGCCTACGTCCTCCGGGTCGACGGCCGGCGGCTGGTGCTCGTCGCACCCAAGGCGTTCGACCGCGCGGTGCTGCGGGACGCGCTGCTCGGCGCCCGTGCCACCGAGCCCGCCGGGTCGTTCACCGCGACCGTGCCCGCTTACACGGCGACGTCGGTCTCCCCGCAGGGTACCGTCTTCACCCCGGACGACCGGAGACTGCTGCCCGGCGCGCGCAGGATCGAGTTCTCCACCCGCACCGCGTTCGACGGCCAGTGCACCTACGGCGCGCTGGAGTGCGTGGTCGAGTCGCCTTCGGTGCGCTACGAGCGCTTCGAGGACGTCCACGCGGTCGTGCGGGCGGTGGACGGCAGGGAGGTCACCGTGCTCGGGGGCCTGGCGGTCGGCCGGGACGTGCTGCGCACCGCCGCGCTGGCCGCGCACCGGCCCTCCGACGACGAGCTGCGGGACATGCTGCCGGCCGAGCGGGCGTCGGGGCCCGACCGGTCCCCGCTGGGGCTCGCGCGGGAGGTGGCCCGCACCCTCTTCGGGTGACGGCGAAGCAGCATTCGCCCGCTGCCGGGGAGGTGACGTGACGGGCTCGTTCTGGTGGGACCTGGCGATCGGCGTCGCCGCGGCCCTCGTGGTTGCGTGGGCGGTGCTGGTCGTCGCGCTGGTCGTCGTCCGGCCGCGCGGCGGGCTGCTGCGCGAGGCGCTGCGGCTGCTGCCCGACGTGCTGCGGCTGGTCCGCCGCCTCGCCGCGGACCGGACGCTGCCGCGCGGGGTCCGCACCCGGCTCTGGCTGCTGCTCGCCTACCTGGCCCTGCCGGTCGACCTCGTGCCCGACTTCATCCCGGTGCTCGGCCATGCCGACGACGCGATCATCGCGACGGCGGTGCTGCGCTCGGTGGTGCGGCGGGCGGGACTCGACGCGGTCCGGGCGCACTGGCCGGGGACCGGCGACGGGTTCGAGGCGGTCGTGCGGCTCACCGGTCTGCGCCGCTGACCGGCGGGCCGGGCCTGCGGGCGACGAGCCGTTCCACCACACCGAGCGTGAAGCGCTCCCGCTCCTCCACCTCCAGGCCGCGCGCCTGGACCATCGGCAGCGGGCGGCGCAGGAAGTGCTCGCCCGCCAGCGGGACCGTGCCCCGCTCCAGCAGCCACTGCACGCCGCGCGCCACGCGGGACGAGCTCGCGACGTGGTCGACCAGGACGAGCCGCCCGCCCGGCCGCAGCACGCGGACCATCTCGTCCAGCGCGGTCCCGTGGTCGGGGATGGCGCACAGCCCCAGCGTGCACACGACCGTGTCGAAGGACGCGTCCGCGAACGGCAGGGCGTGCGCGGTGCCCTGCCGCAGCACCACCTCGCGGCCGAGCTCGCGGGCCCTGGACCGGGCGAGGCCGAGCATCTCGTCGCTGACGTCGAGCCCGGTGAGGGCCACCCCGGCGGGGTAGTGCGGCAGGTTGAGGCCCGTGCCGACGGCGACCTCGAGGACCTCCCCGCTCGCCCGCGAGCACGCCCACCGGCGGGAGTCGCCGAAGAGCCGCCGGTCCAGGACACCGATCTCCCGGTCGTAGCTGCCGGCCTTGCGGTCCCAGTACCGCTGCCACCGGACGGTCCTGTCCATCCCCACCCCCTCGGTCGTCTCCAGGGAACACGATCGCGGCGTTCATCGCATCGCGTCACGGCGTTCACCCGGCCGGGTGCACCTGCCGCCGAGAACGGGGGAACGCGGGATCTCGCGGATTACTGTTGCGCGCCATGGTGTTCGGCAGAGTGGTGAGCGCGGTCGCGGCCGTGCTCGTGGTCGTCGCGGGGCTGGTCCCGCCCGCCCACGCGGTGGTGCGGCAGCCGTTGCTGCCCGACCTGCGGCAGGCGCCGGTCGGGTGCCCCGGCGGGTACGGCGGCGATCCGGCGCTCTGCCGCGACTGGGACGTCTGCATGGTCACCGACGCCGGGAACCCCAGCGGCGAGTGCGTGACGTCCGGTGCGATCAGGTCGGTGCGGCTGCGGTTCACCACCGCCGAGGACAACGTCGGCGAGGGCCCGCTGCTGATCTACGGCCGCCGGTCGCGCCCCGGTGGCGCCGGGATGGAGGTGCGCCAGGGTTTCCAGAACGGCCGGGGCGCGCCGATCCCCGCCACGTTCGCCGACGCCACCCGCGCCACCGGCACCTCGATGTACTACGAACCGGCGCAGGCGCACCGGCACTGGCACCTGATGGACTTCGCGCGGATGCAGCTGCGCACACCCGGCGGCCGGACGGTGGTGGCCGACCGCAAGAACGGGTTCTGCCTCGGCGACCGCTACCGCACCGCCGACGCCGCCTCCCTGCCCGGCGCGCAGCGCGACCCCGCGAGCCCCGAGGGGCAGCTGGCCACGCGGCTCGGGCAGAACCGCTGCGGTCGCGACGATCCCGCCGCGACCGAGATGGCCGAGGGCATCTCCGTCGGCAGCGGCGACGACTACCGCTTCCAGGTCGACTTCCAGTGGCTCGACCTGACCGACGTCGCGTCCGGCACCTACGACGTGGTCACGACCGTCAACTCCGACCGCATGCTCGTGGAATCGCGCTACGACAACAACTCCTCGTCCATCTCGATCTCCGTCCAGTGGCCGGGCGGCGCCCGGCGCAGGCCGGCGGTGATCACCGAGGCGCCCGCCGTGACGCTGCTGCGCAGCTGCCCCGGCCGGGAGAGCTGCGCCGGTGCGCTCACGCCGGGCGGGCGCGCGTTCGCCCGCCCGCAGGGGCCGGTCGCGGTCACGCCCCGGTGCGGATCGACCGCTCCGCGGGAGAGCTGTTGTTGTTGCTGCGCGGGCGAACCGCCCACAGCGGTCCGAGGAAGAGCAGCAGCAGTCCGGTGATCGGCCACAGCGCGGCGGCGATGTGCTGCCACACCGTCAGTTCCGCGAGGTCCTCCGGCACTTCCGGCACACCGAGCAGCGCGAACCACCGCACCGTGAACACCACGGCCAGCACGACCACCACGGCTGCCGGCCCGGCCGATCGCTGCTGAGACGCCCGCACCGCCAGCCAGACGAGCAGCGGGAGCACCCACACCCAGTGGTGCTCCCAGCTCACCGGCGACACGAGCAGGCTGGTGAGCGCGGCGGCCGAGAACCCGAGGAAGTCCGAGCCGCGCCGGTGCAGCACGCGGGCCACGGCGAGCCCGGCCAGCGCCACGGCCGCGAGCACGACGAGCCACCACCGGTCGAAGCCGACGGTGCCGAGCGCCCGTGCCATCGCACCCGACAACGACTGGTTCGGCGTCACGAACACGTCCGCCACCCGCGACGACTCGAGCACCAGCCCGCCCCAGTACTCCCGCGAGTCGCCCGGCGCGACGGCGGCACCGGCCGCGACCGTGCCGAGGAACGCGAGCGCCGCCGTCCGGGCCGCCGCCCACTGCCGCGTCACCAGCAGGTAGGCGAGGAAGATCAGCGGGGTCACCTTGAGCCCCGCCGCGATCCCGATGCCGGCACCGCGCCACCGGCCCGCGCCGGGGCGGAAGTCCAGCAGCACCAGCAGGAGCAGGAACGCGTTGATCTGCCCGGCGATCAGCTGCACGCGCACCGGCAGCAGCAACGACACGAGCACGAGCCCTCCCACCGCGAGCGCCCCGCGCACCCGGCGGTCGCGCACGCCCGCGATCCCGAGCGTCAGCCACACCACCGCGCCCAGCGCGACGAGCGACGCGGCGTTCCACACGAGGGAAGCCGGTCCGATCGGCAGGAACGACAGGGGAGCGAAGACCACGATCGCGGCGAGCGGCGGGTAGGTGTAGGACATCGGCCCGTAGAGCGGGGACAGCACGGTCAGGTCGTAGAGCGACTGGCCGTCGCGCACCGCCTGCCCGCTCGCGAGGTAGACCCGCAGGTCCACCGTCCAGCGCAGGCTCCAGTACGGGTCGGCGGTGCAGACGGCGTGCGCGACCAGCGCCACGACCACGGCGGTGAGGACCACCGCCGCCGTCAGGAGTGTTCGCGCTCGGGCGTCGGTGCGGGGAGCGGCCATCGGCGTGCACCTCTCGTGCGGAGGGGAGAAGTGGCGGCAGCCGGAGGGTCTCGGGATCGGCTCGAGCGCGGCTCACGCGCGAAGCTCGACAGGCCGCGAGCCGCTGCGGGTGAACGACGAAGGCCTCCGGTGGTGCACCGGAAACCGCTGCAC
>NZ_JBHXCW010000204.1:0-14008 GCF_042725365.1 Lentzea sp. NPDC060358
GCTTCACCTTGAGCAGGCTCGCGACCGTCGTGATGGCCAGCACGCCGATGATGACCGACAGCGAGACCTCGATGCCGATGGTCGGCACGTGGAACGGCTCGCCGCCGTTGAGGAACGGCAGGTTGTTGGTGTGCAGCGCCTCCAGGATCAGCTTCACGCCGATGAAGCCGAGGATCACCGCCAGGCCGATGGAGAGGTAGACCAGCTTCTCCAGCAGGCCGCCGAGCAGGAAGTACAGCTGGCGCAGGCCCATCAGCGCGAACGCGTTGGCCGTGAACACCAGGAACGGCTCCTTGGTGAGGCCGAAGATCGCCGGGATCGAGTCGAGCGCGAAGAGCAGGTCGGTGGAGCCGATCGCGACCATCACGATGAACATCGGGGTCACGTAGCGCTTGCCGTCGATCTTGATGAACGACTTGGCGTCGTGGAAGTCGTTGGTCACCGGGAAGACCTTGCGCACCATGCGGAGCATCAGGTTCTCCTTGAACTCCTCCTCCTCGTCGTGGTTCTCCCTCGCCAGCTGCCAGCCGGTGTAGATGAGGAACGCGCCGAAGATGAAGAAGACCCAGCTGAACTGGCTGATGAGGGCCGCGCCGGCGGCGATGAAGATGCCGCGCATGACGAGTGCGATCAGGATGCCGATCAGCAGCACCTTGTGCTGGTGGATCGCCGGCACCTTGAACGTCGTCATGATGATCAAGAAGATGAACAGGTTGTCGACGCTCAGCGAGTACTCGGTGATGTACCCCGCGAAGAACTCCGTGGCGTACTGCCCGCCGGAGAAGTACCAGATGCCGAGACCGAAGAGAGCGGCCATCGCGACGTAGAAGACAACCCAGCGCGCGGCTTCACCGATCGTCACCTCATGGGGCTTTCGATCGACGATCACGAGGTCCACAGCGAGCAGAACGAGCAGACCACCGATCGTCGCGATCCACATCCATGCGGGGACGTTCACAACCCAACCTCCGGGATTCTCAGCGCACGCCAAATAAACCCGGAGGTCTCCTCCGCCGCCGAGATGATCCTCGAACGACCGACGGCACCGGGAGCTCCACGCCGAGCTCCGTACTGACGACACCGCCGCTTAGGGAGTACTCCCCTCCATGCTGCGTGGATGATTGTGCTCCACCATGCCCGGTTTGCGCCACACGGGGTGATCAGACGCACGCAACCTGGGACGACGGGAATACGCGCGCTGTCGTTCGGAACCCGGCCCACCCCCACCTGAAGCGCGGCTGAAGATCGACACATGCTGAGACCGCGACCGGGTCCCGGCACCTCGTTCTCAGCAAAACTCGCATATCGTCATCGCTGTGTCCCGCCTCTCCCGCCTTCGCGGCAGGTGGACGATCCCCGCGTTGATCGTGGTACTCGCCCTGGTCGCAGGTGGCGTGTACTTCACTCGATCCGGGGACGACCCCGCGCCCGTTTCCTTCAAAGAAGCGAACATCGACGCACCCGAGAGCCCTGACAGCGCTCAGACGGTGACGATCGAGACCCGCCTCTACCTCCCCCAGCAGACGCCCGCGCCCGCGATCATGCTCGCGCACGGCTTCGGCGGCAGTCTCCGCAGCGTGCACACGCAGGCCGAGGAGTTCGCCCGGCGCGGCTTCGTCGTGCTCACGTGGTCCGCGCGCGGTTTCGGCCGCAGCACCGGCCAGATCGCGCTGAACTCGATCGACCGCGAGGTCCGCGACGCGCAGAAGCTCCTCGACTTCCTCGGCACGCGGGACGAGGTGCAGAAGGACAGCGGCGGCGACCCCCGCGTGGGCGTGACCGGCGCGTCGTACGGCGGCGCGCTGTCGCTGCTGCTCGCCGGTGTCGACAAGCGCGTCGACACGCTCGTCCCCGTCATCACCTACAACGACCTCGCGCAGGCGCTGCTGCCGAACTCGGCCCTCGCGACCCCGCGGTCGGACGGCACGCCGTCGGCCACGGCGTTCGGCGAGGACGGCGTCTTCAAGCGGTCGTGGGCGGGCATCTTCTTCTCCGCGGGCATGACGTCGATCGACCTGTCGTCGCCCACCGGTGACGCGCCCGAGCAGGGCCAGCGGGAGACGAGCCAGAACTCCGTGCAGGCCCCGCAGCAGCCGGGTGGCAACTCGGGTGCGCAGGGCATGCAGCCGCCGACGCCGTCCCTCGGCGCGTGCGGCCGCTTCACGCCCGAGGTGTGCGCCGCCTACACGGAGGTCGCCACGACGGGTCGTGCCTCGCAGCAGACGCTCGACCTGCTGCGCAGGTCGTCCCCGGTCGCGGTGACCGACCAGATCAAGCAGCCGACGATGCTCGTGCAGGGCGAGGCGGACACGCTGTTCGGCCTCGACCAGTCCGACGCGACCGCGCGCCAGATCTCCGCGGCCGGCGGCCCGGTGAAGATGGTCTGGTACGCCGGCGGCCACGACGGCGGCAACCCCGGCGCCGCGCTGCGCGGTGAGATCGCCGACTGGATGGCGTTCCACCTGCAGGGCAAGGGAACCGACCCCGGCACCGGCTTCGAGTACACGGTGCAGGGCGCGTTCCGCTCCAGCGGCCAGCCCTCGCTGCGCACCGTCGTCGCACCGGCCTACCCCGGTCTGGCGGGCGGCTCGCCCACCGAGCGCAAGACGCTGAAGCTGAGCGGCCGCGAGCAGGTCGCGGTGAACCCGGCGGGCGGCAACCCGGCGGCGATCAGCAACCTGCCGGGCCTGGGGTCGGCCCTGTCGCGCTCGTCCGCGATCTCGTCGCGGCTCTCGCTCGACATGCCCGGCCAGGCCGCGGTGTTCACCTCGGAGGAGCTGACCTCGCAGGTGCTGCTGACCGGGTCGTCGACGGTCAAGCTGAAGGTCGCCCGCGGTGACCAGAGCTCGGGCGAGGCGATCCTGTTCGCGAAGCTCTACGACGTCTCCAAGGACGGCACCCGCACGCTGCCGGGCTCGATCGTCGCCCCGTTCCGCGTGGCGCTGCCGCCGGACGGCTCGGCGGCCGAGGTGACGGTGACGCTGCCCGGCGCGGTGCGCCCGGTCGAGGCGGAGCACAAGCTGGCGCTGGTCGTGTCGACGACGGACCAGGCGTTCGCGAACGCCGAGCAGCCCGCCGCGTACCGCATCTCGCTGGCCTCCGACGAGCTGTCGGTGCCGGTGGTGCCCGGCCGCAACGTGACCGAGGGCTTCCCGGCGGGTGCCCTGTGGGGCATCGTCGTCGCGCTGCTGGTGCTGATCGGCGCGGGCGTCATCGCGCTGTTCCGCCGCCGCATGGCGCACGACTCGGACCCGGACCTCGCGGGCGTGCCGCTCGTCATCTCGAACCTGACGAAGTCCTACCCCGGCGGTCTGACCGCGGTGAAGGACCTGTCGTTCCGCGTGGAGCACGGGATGGTGCTCGGCCTGCTCGGCCCCAACGGCGCCGGCAAGACCACCACGCTGCGCATGGTGATGGGCCTGATCCACCCGTCCGAGGGCCACATCCGGGTCTTCGGCCACAAGGTGACGCCGGGCGCGCCGGTGCTGTCGCGCATCGGGTCGTTCGTCGAGGGTTCCGGTTTCCTGCCGCACCTCTCCGGCGCCGCGAACCTCAAGCTCTACTGGGCGGCGACCGGCCGTCCGCCGGAGGAGGCGCACGTCGAGGAGGCGCTGGAGATCGCCGGTCTCGGTGACGCCGTGCACCGCCGCGTGCGCACCTACAGCCAGGGCATGCGCCAGCGGCTCGCGATCGCCCAGGCGATGCTGGGGCTGCCGGACCTGCTGATCCTGGACGAGCCGGCCAACGGTCTCGACCCGCCCCAGATCCACCAGATGCGCGAGGTCCTGCGCCGCTACGCGGCGGCCGGCCGCACGGTGCTGGTGTCGTCGCACCTGCTGGCCGAGGTCGAGCAGACCTGTTCGCACGTGGTCGTGATGCACAAGGGCCAGCTCGTCGCAGCGGGCGAGGTGGGCGACATCGCGGCAGGCGGTGGCGAGGCGACGTTCCGCGTCGACTCCCCGTCGAAGGCGGCCGACGTCCTGCGGGGCCTCGAAGGCGTGCAGGACGTGCACGAGGACGAGGACGCCGTGCACGCGTCGATGAACGGCGTCCCGCGCGCCGCCGCGCTCTCCGCCCTGGTGGCGGCGGGCGTGGCGGTGGACCAGGCGGGTCCGCGCCGCAGGCTGGAAGACGCGTTCCTGGAGCTGGTCGGTGAATGACTTCCTGATGGCAGCGGCGTCCGCCACGGCGGACGCCCCGGACCCGGCGGCACTCGAGGCGCTGGACGACGCGGGCCTGGGCGAGGCAGCCCACGCCCGAGCAGAGGTACCCCCGGCGAGCGAGCGCACGTCGCCCGCGCGCGAAGGGGGACCCCTTGCATCAATTATCCCAGCCGGCACCGACAATTTCGGGCCCGAGCAGCCGTCCGCGGCCGTTCCGCCCGTGGTGAAAACCGTGCTGACGGCCAACCCGAACCGCACCAAGGCACCACGGCAGGAGGTGGACCGGTGAACGAGCACGACGTCCACACCGACCCCGGCGCGATCACCGAACTCACGGACGCGGCGGCGAGCCGGCACACCGAGGTGGCGCCCGACGGGTCCGCGGTCGGCTACAAGGCGCGCCGCACGCTCCCGATCCGCGTCGAGCTGCAACGGCAGATCCGCAGGCGCAGGACCCAGCTCGTGCTGGCCTTCCTGGTGCTGCTGCCGTTCATCCTCGCGCTGAGCTTCGAGATCGGCCAGTCCGACCCGAACCGCCGCTCCGGCGGCTTCGTGGACCTCGCGACGGCGAGCGGCATCAACTTCGTGGTGCTGACGCTGTTCGTGAGCGGCAGCTTCCTGCTGCCGATGATCGTGGCGCTGTTCTTCGGCGACACGATCGCGTCCGAGGCGTCCTGGTCGAGCCTCAAGTACCTGCTGGCGGCACCGATCCCACGGCACCGCCTGCTGCGGCAGAAGGCGATCGCGTCGGGCATCCTCAGCTTCGTCGCCCTCGCCCTGCTCCCCGCGGTGGCGCTGGGCGTGGGCGTGGCCTGGTACGGCGCGGGCGAGGTCGTGAGCCCGACCGGCGAGGCGGCCCCGTTCGGCGACGGCGTGCTCGGCATGGCGCTCGCCGTCTGCTACATCGCCATCAACCTGTTCTGGGTGGCGGGCCTCGCGCTGTTCCTGTCCGTGACCACCGACGCGCCCCTCGGCGCGGTCGGCGGCACGGTGCTGGTGTCGATCGTGTCGCAGATCCTCGACCAGATCGAGCCGCTCGGGGACCTGCGCAACTACCTGCCGACCCACTACTCGATGGCGTGGGCCGACCTCCTGTCGACCGACATCGACTGGTCGGAGATGACCCGCGGGACGTTCTCCGCGCTCGTCTACGGCGGCATCTTCACGCTGCTCGCCGCCCGCCAGTTCAAGACGAAGGACATCACCAGCTAGCTACTGCACGCAGAACTCGTTGCCCTCGGGGTCGAGCATCACGACCCAGTGGCCCTTGGCGTCCTCGAACTCCCGGACCTTGGTCGCCCCGAGGCCGACGAGCCGGTCAACCGCCTCCAGCCCGGCGTTCACGTCGAGGTGGAGGCGGTTTTTCGCGGTCTTGCCCTCCGGCACGCGCTGGAAGAAGAACCGAGGCCCCTTCCCCTCGGGGTCGATGATCGCCGAGTAGTCGTTGATCGACTCGAAGGGGGTGCCGTTCTTGACCGCGAAGTCCTCCCACGAGTCGAAGCCGGGAGGCGGCGGCTGCACCACGTACCCGAGCGCCTGAGCCCAGAACTCCGCCAGCTTGCCGGGGTCCGCCGCGTCCATCGTGACCTGGATTCCGATTGCCATGGGCCCACCGTAAGGACCAATGCGGACAACCACTGTCCGGAGTAGCGCGCCGCGCTTGGTCGGCCTGCAGACTCCTAGACGGGCCGCCGCCGCTTGGGCAACCGCGCCACGACGGCCTCGTACGAGGAGTCGACGAGCTCCAGCAGGTCGTCGTCCGGCACGGAACCCTTGAGGGACACCGTGTTCCACCCGTACCGCCCGACGTACCCGCTGATCGTCACGTCACCGGGAAAGCGTTCCCGCCAGGGCGCGGCGGCCTCGGCGTCGGCCCCGCACTTGAGCCCGACGGTGTGCACGTCGAGCCCGATGAAGGCGAACGCCTTGCCGCCCACCTTGCACACCAGCTCGGCATCGCCCCACGGATACGTCTCCTCCGCACCGGGTTTGCCGGCGCAGTAGGCGATCAACTCGTCCAGTGTCACAAGAGGTTTATCGCCCGCCGAACACCGACACGAAGCGGGCGAGCAACCCGGCGAACACGACCCGCTCCTCCTCCGTCCAATCGGCCATGGCGTTGGCACAGGCGGCCTGCCGCGCCCGGTGCAGCTCGGCCGAGGTGGCCCGCCCCCGAGGAGTGCGCACGAGCAGCACCCGTCGCCCGTCCGCCTTGTCCGCGACCCGCGACACGAGCCCGGCGTCCACGGCACTGGTGACGAGCTTGCTGGCCCGGGGCTGGTCGACGTGCAGCGCGGAGGCCACGCTGGAGACAGTCGCCTGCGCCCCGGCGCGCTCGGCACTCTCGACGACGTCCAGCACGTCGAACGCCGGTACGGCGAGCTCGGCAAGCGCTCGACGTGACTGACTGCGCCGCATAGCGATCAGCGCCTGCTCCACCGCGGCGAGGTGGGAGTCCACATCCACCGTGCGATCATGGCCAACTTGCGCCGTGACGAAAGGTGTCAGCCAACATCTCACCCCAGAGGGGGATTTACGAGCGGCAAAACATGGGCGTAGGGGCGAAAACGCTACTCAGTGCACACGCCCAACTCACCGTAAGCGACAGACAAAACGAGACATGACACAAAGGACACACGCAGAGCAACACCATCGGAGCCGAGAGCGAGTGCCGGCGAGGGCTCCGAGGGTCGCGTCGAGTGACAGTTGTGGACTGGACGGTGGTGGGTGCTGGCTGGCTGCGCCGGGGGTGGACGTACCCGCGATTGCCGGGTTGGCGGCGGTCGGCCGCGCTGGTGAACGGCTGGCGCAGGGAGCCGGGCCGGTGCCGAACGCCGGGGCGTGGCACCAAGGTGGCGCGTCGAGCGCGGCAGGTGTGGACAGCCGCGGACGCGGCTAACCGCACCCAGGATGGACGGACCCGCAGTAGCCGGGTTGCAGCGAACGGCCGCGCCGGCGAACGACTGGCGCAGGGAGCCGGGGGCGGGTGCCGAACGCCGCAGCGTGGCACCGAGGTGGCGCGTCGAGCGCAAAAGGTGTGGGCCGGACAGCAACGGCCGAGGCTGACCACTCCGGATGGACGGACCCATGGTCGTCAGGTGCAGCTGTCAGCCGAGCCGACGAATCGCCGACGCGCGGAGCCGGGGCGAGTACCGAACACTGCGGTGCGGCTCCTAGATGGTGCGTCGAGCACGACAGGTGTGGATGGCGGCGGGCGCGGCTGACCGCGTCGGGGTGGACGGACCCGCGGGTGGTGATCACGGCGGTTGGCCCGCGCTGGCGCGTGGAGCCCGGGGCGCGTGCCGAACGCTGCGACCTAGCCACGACGTGAGCGGGTGGGCTGGGCTTGCCGGGCTCCTTGGGCCCGGCAAGCGCGCCGAAGGCGGTGTGTCGGGCGCGGCTCCCCGGTGTCGGGCGGCGGCTCCCCGGTGTCGGGCGCCCGGTGTCGGGCGCGACGCGCCGATGTTGTGCCGGGGACCGGGGCCCCGGCACGACCATCACCTAGCGGCGCGCTACTTCACGCCGGCGGCGTCCATCCCGCGGAGTTCCTTCTTCAGGTCCTGGACCTCGTCCCGCAGCCGCGCCGCCAACTCGAACTGCAGGTCCCGGGCGGCGTTCATCATCTGGTCGGTCAGCGACTGCACCAGGTCCGCGAGCTCCGACCGGGCCATCCCGGCGCGCTCGGCGGAGGCGACCACCCCGGACGAACGGCCGCCCTCGCCGGTGGCGCGCTTGCCGCGCGACTGGTTGCGGCCCGATCCGCCTACCGGGACCTCGTCCTCGGCCTCGGAGTAGACGGCCTCGAGGATGTCGGTGATCTTCTTGCGCAGCGGCTGGGGGTCGATGCCGCGCTCGGCGTTGTACGCCATCTGCTTCTCGCGGCGGCGGTTGGTCTCCTCGATGGCGTGGCGCATCGAGTCGGTGACCTTGTCCGCGTACATGTGGACCTCGCCGGACACGTTGCGGGCGGCGCGGCCGATCGTCTGGACCAGGGACGTGCCGGAGCGCAGGAAGCCCTCCTTGTCGGCGTCGAGGATCGCCACCAGCGACACCTCGGGGAGGTCGAGGCCCTCGCGGAGCAGGTTGATGCCGATCAGGACGTCGAACTCGCCGAGGCGGAGCTGGCGGAGCAGTTCGACTCGGCGGAGCGTGTCGACCTCGGAGTGCAGGTAGCGGACCCGGATGCCCAGCTCCAGCAGGTAGTCGGTGAGGTCCTCGGCCATCTTCTTGGTGAGCGTGGTGACCAGGACGCGCTCGTCGCGCTCGGCCCGTTCGCGGATCGAGTGGACCAGGTCGTCGATCTGGCCCTCGGTCGGCTTCACGACCACCTCGGGGTCGATCAGGCCGGTGGGGCGGATGACCTGCTCGACGAACTCGCCGCCGGCCTGGCCCATCTCGTACGGGCCGGGCGTGGCGGACAGGTACACGACCTGGCCGATGCGGTCGGCGAACTCCTCCCACGTGAGCGGGCGGTTGTCCAGGGCGGACGGGAGGCGGAAGCCGTGCTCCACCAGGTTGCGCTTGCGGGACGCGTCGCCCTCGTACATGCCGCCGATCTGCGGGACCGTCACGTGCGACTCGTCGATCACCATCAGGAAGTCGTCCGGGAAGTAGTCGAGCAGCGTGGCGGGGGCGGTGCCGGCGCCGCGGCCGTCGATGTGGCGCGAGTAGTTCTCGATGCCGTTGCAGAAGCCGACCTGGCGCATCATCTCGATGTCGTAGGACGTGCGCATGCGCAGCCGCTGGGCCTCGAGCAGCTTGCCCTGGCGCTCCATCTGGGCGAGCGTCGTCTCGAGCTCGGCCTCGATGTCGCGGATCGCGCGCTCCATGCGCTCCGGGCCCGCCACGTAGTGCGTGGCCGGGAAGATGCGGAGGTCCTTCACCTCGCGCACCACGTCGCCCGTCAGCGGGTGGAGGTAGTAGAGCTTGTCGATCTCGTCGCCGAAGAACTCGACGCGGATCGCGAGCTCCTCGTAGGACGGGATGATCTCGACCGTGTCGCCGCGCACGCGGAACGAGCCGCGGGTGAACGACATGTCGTTGCGGGTGTACTGGACGTCGACCAGCAGCCGCAGGAACGCGTCGCGGTCGACCTCCACACCTGTCTCCAGCGGGATGGAGCGGTCGAGGTAGGACTGCGGCGTGCCCAGGCCGTAGATGCACGAGACCGAGGCGACCACGATGACGTCGCGCCGGGTCAGCAGCGACATGGTGGCCGAGTGGCGCAGGCGCTCCACGTCCTCGTTGATCGAGGAGTCCTTCTCGATGTAGGTGTCCGTCTGCGGGATGTACGCCTCGGGCTGGTAGTAGTCGTAGTAGCTGACGAAGTACTCGACCGCGTTGTGCGGGAAGAGCTCCCTCAGCTCGTTCGCGAGCTGCGCGGCCAGCGTCTTGTTCGGCGCCATGACGAGTGTGGGGCGCTGCAGCTTCTCGACCAGCCACGCCGTGGTGGCCGACTTGCCCGTACCGGTGGCGCCCAGCAGCACGACGTCGCGCTCGCCCGAGCGCACCCGGCGTTCCAGCTCCGCGATGGCCGCCGGCTGGTCGCCCGCCGGCTGGTACTCGCTGACGACGCTGAACTGCCCGTCGGTGCGCACGATGTCGCCGACGGGACGGTGCTCGGAGTGCGCCTTGACGGTGCTCTCCTCTGACGGGAGTTCGGTTGCGAAAGCCACGGGGAAGACGTTACGCCGGGGGTCTGACAATTTCAGATCGTGCCTGGTCAGGCCCCCGGAGACAGCCCTAGTCGCACGGGCAGCAGCAACAGTCGCAGTCGTTGCAGTCGCAGTTCGGGCCGCAGTCGCCGTCGCACCCGTCGCGCCGCTTGTCACTCCACGGGCCGGGGAACGGGTCGCGGCAGCAGAACTGGCAGGTGCCGCACTCGTACAGGAAGGCGCCGCACCCGGCGAAGCACCCGCGCGGCTGCGGCTGCCGGTTGAGCCTCGGGTACGCCCACAGGCCGCTGCCCGGATCCGACCACGTGGGCTTGTGGGGGTCGCGGTGCTTGCGGCGGCCGAAGGCCCGGACCACCGACTCCTCCAGCTCGTGCACCAGCAGCTTGTGCACGAGCCGCGAGTCGGTGAACTCGACGTCCCCCAGCGCGAGCCTGATGCCGGTCAGGGCGTCCAGGCACAGCCGGTGGGCCTCCTCGACCGACGTCCCGGTGGCCAGCAGCGGGTTCCAGGCCCCCGCCGCACGGTCCTCCTCCAGGTCCTCCACGGCGTCGATCAGGTGCGCCACCCGCCCGAACAGCCGCCCGACCTCGCGCAACGGCTCCGCGTTGCCGGGCCGGCCCGCGAGAAGGGCCGTCTGCGCCACCGCGAACCCCGTCGCGGTCTCCGTCGGTTCCGTCACCACCAGCACCGAGCTGCCGAGGCCCGCCGCAGCCTCGACGAGGGGCTGCCGGCGCACCGAGTCGACCATCACCGACGCGTCGAACCCCAGGTCGGAGGCGGTGCCGAGGCCCTTGGAGGCCCAGCGCTGCGCCACCTTGCGCCCCGCCCAGCCCATCCGCCCGGCGAGTCCGTCGCCGTCGTCCACGTGGTCGTGGATCTTCAACGACGCCAGCACCAGCGACACCGACGCCGCCAGCCGCGCCCCGGACCCGATGGCCACGTCCGCGGACTTCATGCCGCGCAACGCGCACGGGCCCGCCGTGCGCCGCGAGACCTCGGACTGCGCCTCCACGGCCGCCGAGATCATCAGCCCGTCGTAGTTGGTGACCAGGCGCGAGAGGTGCCCGTGCTCGTCGCGCAGCGACAGGCACATCCCGCAGAGGTGGGCGAGCCACGCGGACCGCAGCTCAGCGCCCATCCTGTTGCGGCAGGGGCGGATGATCCCGAACATGCGCGGAATCCTAAGTGGCCGGACGCCTCCGCGATGGCAGTATCGCGGACGTGGCACACATCCATCCGCCGAAGATCGAGTACTTCGACCTGGACGCCAAGAGCAACACCGATCCCAAGGGACTGCTGCGCAGCGTCGACGAGTACCGGCTCACCCCGACTGGCCTCTACATGTTCCGCCCGCTCGCGGGACATCCGAAGATCAGCCACTTCGAGAGCTGGTTCCTGCCGAAGCTCAACCTGCGGGTGACGCGCCAGTCGTGGCACCGCGGCCACGAGCTCGACTTCGACTTCTACGTCGACGTCGTGGAGATCAACGCGATCGGCAGCGTCTGGAAGACGACGGACCTCTACCTCGACCTGCTCGTCCGGACGGGTCGCAGCGTGACGGTTCTCGACACCGACGAGTTGATCGCCGCGGTGCAGCAGGAACTGCTTTCGCCGGAGCGCGCGCAATGGGCGTTGGAATCCACCTACTCGGCGGTGTCCGGAATTTCAGCGCACGGTCACGATGTGGTGCGCTGGCTCGCCTATTCGGGTTGCCCCACGACCTGGCGTTGATACACGGAGTGTAGTCGTCACCTGAACGTGACGTAACAAATCAGTCCAGCGTGTTACTCGGAGCGTTTGTGTGACTACCCTCGGCGCGGTGGGAGCGGTCACTACACCTCAGCTGGTCGATGTCGTCGACACCTGGTCCGGTGTCCGCGTGTATTCGTCCGGCGGAACACAGACACTCGATTCGTGTGATGTCGAGCGCTGGGGCCTGCGAATCGAGCAACCCACCCCGGAAGATCCTTTCTCCGACGCCGAGGTCACCTGGCTGATGCCGGACCTGGGGCTGCGCCTCACGACCTACCGCGGCCGCTCACGCCACTCCCGCAGCGGCCCGAGCATCCTGTCCGCGGTGCGGGTGGAGTGCGACAACCGCCACTGGCGCACCACGGACCTGTTGCTGGGCCTGGCGATCCCCGGCGGCTCGACGCCCCGCATCGTGCGCACCGAGGAGTTCGCCGCGGCCGTCGCGGGCCGCGTGCTGCGCCCCGGTGACGCCGACCAGGCGCTGCGCACCGTCCACCGCGCCCTCGAAGAGCTGAGCAACGTCAACCACAACCTGACCTCGTGGCTGACCTGGCACGGCATCTACGACGCCTGGCCGCCCCTGTAGGCCTCGACACGCGCTGCGGCCGCCACCATCCACGGCTCCTTCGCCTCGCTGTAGGCGAACCCGTCGGTCTCGGCCGCGAACCGCCCGGCCAGCTCCAGCTTGAGCGCCGCGTACTCGTCGCGCGCCGCGGTGTCGTGCCGCAGCCAGTCGCGGAAGTCGACCGCCCACCGCCAGTTCGCGGCGCCCTCGACGCGCAGGTGCAGGTGCACCCGCCGGCCGGGATCCGCGCCGGCGTGCAGCCTCTTGTCCCACTCCCCCTCGCCGCGCGGCGTGTCCACGAGCGGCCCCGCGTACGGGAAACCGGCCTGCCCCAACGCCTCCCGCAGCGAGTCGGCGGCGGTCATGTCCTCCACGGCGAGCTGGAAGTCGAGCACGTCCTTGGCCGCGAGTCCCGGCACCGACGTCGACCCGATGTGCTCCACGTGCCGCCCACCGGCGGCCAGGCTGATCCGCCGGGCGATCCGCTGCGCCTGAGCGGGCCAGGTCTCGTCATAGGGCACGACGACAGGTGCCCCGGAGGCGTAGGTCTGCGTCCGCACGTTCTTCTCGAAGGCCACGAGCCGGTCCCACAGCGCCGTGACGTCCGGGATCTCGCCGCCGTTGTCGAGCCACACGTCCGCGACGGCCCGCCGCTGCTCTTCGGTGGCCTGCGCGGCGATCCGGTTCTCGGCGTCGCGCCGGTCCATCCCCCGGCTGCCGACCAGGCGTTCCAACCGGGTGCCGGCGTCCGCGTGCACCACGACCACCAGGTGGTAGAACGCCGCCATGTCCCGTTCCACCAGCAGCGGGATGTCGTGCACGACGACCGCGTCCTGCGGCGCCTCGGCCATCCGCTGCCCGGTGAGCGCGCCAATGCGGGGGTGCGTGATCCCGTTGAGCATCTGCCGGGCTTCCTCGCTCGCGAACGCCTTGGCGGCCAGCGCCGCCCGGTCCAGCGTGCCGTCCGCGTTCAGGACGTCGCCCCCGAAGGCCTGCACGACCTCGGCGAGCCCCTCGGTGCCGGGCTCCAGCACCTCGCGCGCGAGCTTGTCGGCGTCGACGAGCACGGCACCGCGCTCCACCAGGAGCTTCGCGACAGTCGACTTCCCGGACCCGATCCCGCCGGTCAACCCCACCCTGAGCATGCAGGCCAGGTTAGACGGGCGGCGTCATCGCCTGCTGGGCGAGTGCGGGCAGGACCGCGGCGAGCCGGTCGGCGGGCACGAAGTTGTTGCGGTTGCGGACGACGAAGGTCGACTTGCCGAGCGCGCCGATCAGCAGCTGCTCGTCCTTGCCCTCGATCATCGTCCCCTTCTGCTTGCCGACGTCGACCTCGGTGATCTTCGCCCCCTCGGCGCGCTCGGCTTCGACGCTCTCGGCGAGACGGGTCTTGGCCGTGGTGTCGTCGACGTAGGTCGACAACCCGATGACGATCTTCGCCTCGGTCAGGCCCCTCTTCTCGGGGATGCCGTAGTAGCAGTCGACCTTGCCGGTCTTGCCGATCCCGGGTTCCTTGATGCCGATGATGATCCGGGGCTCACCGGGCATCTCCTGCCCGAGGGTCGCGTTCATGACGTCGGCCGACACGACGAGCTCGCAGTCGTCGGGCAACGGCCGGTCCACCATCAGCGGAACCCGCGACGGGGTCGTGGGCGGGGTGATCTTCGGAATCTGCGGCGGCGGCGCCAGTGTCTGCGGACCCGCGTCCGCACAGCCGCAGACCGACAACGCGACCGCGCCGAGCGCCACGAAGATCCTGTTCCCACGCATAGGTTTGTCAACCTACACAACGAGGTTCGGCCTCCACCACAGAGTGAAGGGGTGAGCGGCGGGCGTGTCCCCGGTGGTGCGGG
>NZ_JBHXCW010000205.1:0-13990 GCF_042725365.1 Lentzea sp. NPDC060358
GGAGCCGGGCGCCCTTCGGGTGGAGCTCGTCGGGCCTAAGCCGACTTCTCGCGCCGCTCGCGGCGTGAGGGCTGCCGGGCCACGATCGTCGGGTTCACGTTCTCCTTCACCGTCTGCTCGGTGATGACGACCTTGGCGACGTCCGTGCGGCTCGGGATGTCGTACATCACCGGGAGCAGGACCTCTTCCATGATCGCGCGCAGGCCGCGGGCACCGGTGCCGCGCAGGATCGCCTGGTCGGCGACCGCCTCCAGCGCGGTCTTGGTGAACTCGAGCTCGACGCCGTCCATCTCGAACAGCTTCTGGTACTGCTTCACCAGGGCGTTCTTCGGCTCGGTGAGGATCATGACCAGCGACGGCTTGTCGAGGTTGGTCACCGAGGCGACCATCGGCAGACGCCCGATGAACTCGGGGATCAGGCCGAACTTGATCAGGTCCTCCGGCATGGAGTCGGCGAAGTAGTCCGCCGCGTCCGTCTCGGCCTTGGACCGCACCTCGGCACCGAAGCCCAGGCCGCGCTTGCCGACCCGGTCCTGGATGATCTTCTCCAGGCCCGCGAAGGCCCCGGCCACGATGAACAGCACGTTCGTCGTGTCGATCTGGATGAACTCCTGGTGCGGGTGCTTGCGGCCGCCCTGCGGGGGCACCGACGCCGTCGTGCCCTCCAGGATCTTGAGCAGCGCCTGCTGCACGCCCTCACCGGAGACGTCGCGCGTGATCGACGGGTTCTCGCTCTTGCGAGCGATCTTGTCGACCTCGTCGATGTAGATGATGCCCGTCTCGGCGCGCTTCACGTCGTAGTCGGCGGCCTGGATGAGCTTCAGGAGGATGTTCTCGACGTCCTCACCGACGTAGCCGGCCTCCGTCAGCGCGGTCGCGTCGGCGATGGCGAACGGCACGTTCAGCATCTTCGCGAGCGTCTGCGCGAGGTAGGTCTTGCCACAGCCCGTCGGGCCCAGCATCAGGATGTTCGACTTCGCGAGCTCCACGCCGTCGTCACGACCCTCGCGCCCGCGGTCGCCCGCCTGGATGCGCTTGTAGTGGTTGTAGACGGCGACCGAGAGGGTCCGCTTCGCGTCGGACTGGCCGATGACGTACTGGTCGAGGAACTCGTGGATCTCGGCGGGCTTCGGCAGCTCGTCGAGCTTCACGTCGCCGGCTTCCGCCAGCTCCTCCTCGATGATCTCGTTGCAGAGATCGATGCACTCATCGCAGATGTAGACGCCGGGGCCGGCGATGAGTTTCTTCACCTGCTTCTGGCTCTTTCCGCAGAAAGAGCACTTCAGCAAGTCGCCGCCGTCACCGATACGCGCCATGACCGCTGACCTATGTCCCCTCCGGCGCACACCTGCTGTAGTGCGCCTGCTGACTTGCTGTGGCAGTCCCACTGGCTGTGGGTGCTGAGCCCGTTGCACTGACGGTACCTGGCCCACCCCGTTTCAGGGGAGGACCCGCAACTCTCCGACGCGCCGATCAGGCCAGACACGCGGTCTTCCCGGGCGTGTCGGCTCCCGAGGACGGGGTGTCCCAGTCCTCGGGAACCGCTCGCGTCAGGACTTGGCCGAGAGCTTGCGGTAGGGCAGCACCGAGTCGACGATGCCGTACTCCTTGGCCTCTTCGGCCGTGAGGATGCGGTCGCGCTCGATGCTCTCGCGAACCTCCTCCGCCGTCCGGTTCGTGTGCCGCGCCAGGGTGGACTCCATGAGGCGGCGCACGCGCTGGATCTCGTTCGACTGGATCTCCAGGTCGGAAACCTGACCGTACGCGCCCTCCATGGAGGGCTGGTGGATCAGGATTCGCGCGTTCGGCAGCGCGTGGCGCTTGCCGGGCGTGCCGGCGGCCAGCAGCACCGCGGCGGCCGAGGCGGCCTGGCCGAGGCAGTACGTCTGGATGTCCGGGCGCACGAACTGCATCGTGTCGTAGATGGCCATCAGCGAGGTGAACGAGCCACCCGGCGAGTTGATGTACATCAGGATGTCGCGGTCCGGGTCCTCGGACTCGAGCACCAGCAGCTGCGCCATCACGTCGTTGGCCGAAGCGTCGTCAACCTGCACGCCGAGGAAGATGATGCGCTCCTCGAACAGCTTGTTGTACGGGTTCGACTCCTTCATGCCGTAGCTGGTGCGCTCGACGAACGAGGGCAGCACGTAGCGCGACTGAGGCATGTGGAACTGGCTCACTTCGAGATCTCCTCAGCTTCCTAGTTGCCCGAGCTGACCGGCTGGGACCGGGTGACGACCTTGTCGACGAAGCCGTACTCCAGCGCCTCCTGGGCCGTGAACCAGCGGTCGCGGTCGGAGTCGCGGGTGATGGTCTCGACCGACTGGCCGGTGTGCTCGGCGATGAGCTGGGCCATCTCGAGCTTCGTGCGCGTGAGCATGTCCGCCTGAATGGCGATGTCCGCGGCCGTGCCACCGACACCGGCGGACGGCTGGTGCATGAGGATGCGCGCGTGCGGGAGCGCCTGGCGCTTGCCGGGGGCGCCCGCCGAGAGCAGGAACTGGCCCATCGAGGCCGCGAGGCCCATCGCGACGGTGGCCACGTCCGGCTCGATCAGCTGCATCGTGTCGTAGATGGCCATGCCCGCCGTGACGGAGCCACCCGGCGAGTTGATGTAGAGGGTGATGTCCTTCTCGGGGTCCTCAGCGGCCAGCAGCAGCAGCTGAGCGGTGATCTGGTTGGCGATGCCCTCTTCGACCTGCGATCCCAGGACGATGATCCGCTCGCGGAGCAGCCGCTCGTACACCGAGTCGTTGAGGTTCATCCCGGCGGTGGCCGACCGCATCTCGGGGGTCGGGAAGGAGTGCTGCGTCACGTCTGCCTGCCTAACTCCAGGTGGAACGAATCTGGATGCCAAAACTCTCTGCGATCGACCTTAACGAAGACGGGCGGCGTCAGATGCCCGACACCGCCCGCGTTCGCTCAGGGCTGTATTTAATCCGCTCGCCCGCTCGCGGGGCGAGGTCGTCTCAAGCCGGTCGTCCGCCCGACTCGCTCGCGCCGAAAAGGGCTTCGCCGTTTTCGGCGCGAGCGGGTGACCGGACGATCGGCACGACCTCGCTGGTCCTGGCTGGTCCCGACCAGCCCTGGCTAGTCCTGGCCGTCCTCATCGGACTTGGTCTCGCCGAAGAGCTCGTCGAGGTCGAGCTTGGTGCCGGCGGTGTCGGTGACCTCGGCCTGGCGCACGACGCTGGCGAGCGCCTTGCCGCGGCGGACGTCGGCGAAGATCGCGCCGAGCTGACCCGACTGCTGCGCGCGCTTGACGTACTCGTCGGGCGAGATGCCGAAGCGCTGGGCCTGGTAGATGATCCGCTCGGTCAGCTCGCCGTCGGACACCGTGACCTGCTCGGCGTCGGCGATCGAGTCGAGCACGAGCTGCGTCTTGACGGCCTGCTCGGCGGCGGTGCGGAGCTCGGTGTCGAACTCCTCCTCCGACTGGCCCTGCTCGGCGAGCCACGCGGCGAACTTCTCGTCGTCGTGGTCGAAGGCGTGCACGGCGTCGTGCTTGCGGGCGTCGATCTCGCCCTGGACGATGCCCTCGGGCAGCGGGACCTCGGTGGTCTCCAGCAGCGCCTCGAGGACCTTGTCGCGCGCCTGGACGCCCTGCTGCATCTTCTTGACGCGGGCGAGGCGGGTCTGCAGGTCGGCCTTGAGCTCGTCGAGCGTGTCGAACTCGCTGGCGAGCTGCGCGAACTCGTCGTCGAGCTCCGGCAGCTGGCGCTCCTTGACGGAGTTCAGCACGACGGACACCTCGGCCTCGCGGCCGGAGTGCTCGCCGGCGACGAGCGTGGTGGTGAAGGTCTTGGTCTCGCCCTCGGAGGCGCCGACGAGCGCGTCGTCGATGCCCTCGACGAGCTGGCCGGAGCCGATCTCGTAGGACAGGCCGGCGGTGCGGGCCTCCTCGACCTCCTCGCCGTCGACGGTGGCCGACAGGTCGACGCTCACGAAGTCGCCGGTCTCGGCGGGGCGCGAGACGCCGGTCAGGGTGCCGAAGCGGGCGCGGAGCTCGTCGAGCTGGGTCGCGACGTCCTCGTCGCCGACCTCCTGCTCGTCCACGGTCACGGCCAGCTCGCCGAAGGCGGGCACGGTGATCTCGGGACGGACGTCGACCTCGGCGGTGAACTCGAGCGTCTGGCCGTCCTCGATCTTGGTGACCTCGAAGTCGGGGCGACCGAGCGTGCGCACCTCACCCGCGGAGACCGCCTCCAGGTACTTGGCCGGGATGGCCTCCTGGATGACCTCGTCCAGCACGGGCGCGCGGCCGATGCGGTTCTCCAGGACCTTGGCGGGGGCCTTGCCCGGGCGGAAGCCGGGGATGCGGACCTGCTTCGCGAGCTTCCGGTACGCCTGGTCGAAGTTCGACTTGAGCTCGTCGAACGGCACCTCGACGTTGATCCGGACCCTCGTCGGGCTCAGGTGCTCGACGGTGCTCTTCAACGTGGACTCCTCGATACGAACAAGAACGTGCAAGACAGCCGGTACCGCCACACGGGACGCCCGGATTCCCAGCGAGTCTAGGCGAGACCCGCGGTGTGACCGCCGCCACCCCGGATTCCGCCGGCCCGCACCGGCACCGACGCCTCCGGCCGCACGACCGTCGCACGACCGCCGCACCGGCTCGGCCCGGCCGGGAACCGCGGCCCGCCGGCCACCGTCCCACCACCGGAGGAGGGTGGTCTTTTGTTCGTCCGGCGAACGACTTCACCGAAACAACACGCCCCACTACGGCCCGTCAAATCGGCAGCTTCAATTTCACTCTTTCGGTGGAAACCCTTCTTCGACGCAGATCAAGATGACTCCGTTAGCACCAATCCGGGGCTCGCGACCGACAGGTAGCGTTACGGCTCCTGCACCACCCGTAACGGGATCACGGGAACGAACGAGAAAAAGTCGTCGCACCGTTTTACTCCGAGGATCCGCCTGATGGAGACACGCCAGCTTCTCGCGTTCACTACCGTGGTTCAGACAGGGAGCTTCACCAAGGCCGCAGCCACGCTCAACTGCTCGCAGCCGACCATCACCACCCGCATCAAGGCCCTGGAGGAGGCCCTCGGGGTCGTCCTTTTCCGGCGTCTCCCCCGAGGTATCCAGATGACGTCCGCCGGGGTGGAACTCCTCCCCTTCGCGCGAAACATCATCAACCTCACCGAAAAGGCCCGAAAAGCCATCACGATGAACGGCGAGCCGCACGGCAAACTCGTCATCGGTTCCGCACAGAGTTTGACCGACTACCGTCTGCTACCGCTCATCGAATACATGTGCTGGCGCTACCCGTCGGTCCAACTCTCCCTGCACTCGCGCAACGCGCTGAACAACCTCGCCTCGGTCCGGGACGGCCAACTGGACTGCGCCTTCTTCATCGGCGCCATAGAGCCCCGCGAGGGCCTCGAGACGACCGTCCTGTGCCCGGAGCCCCTGGTGATGGTCGCCGGCCCGAACCACATGCTCACCCAGCGCCAGTCCCTGACCGAGGACGACATCACGAGCAGCACCCTCATCAGGGCCGAGAACGGCGCCTCCTACCACGAGCTCTTCGAGCACACGATCGGCTTCGACGACACCCGAGCCCCCGTCCTGGAGCTGGACTCGGTGGACGCCGCGAAACGAGCGGTGGCCTCCGGCCTGGGCATCGCGCTGATGCCCGAGGTCACCGTGTCCTCCGAGCTCTCGGACGGCAGGTTGGTCCGCTTGCCCTGGTCCCCGACCTTCCGCGTCTACACGCAGTTCGGCTGGCGCCAGGACAACTCGACGAACCCGGCGGTGACGGCCCTGGTGTCGGCAGCCGCGCAGGTGGTCAGCGACCAGGTCGCCTCCCTGACCTGACACGCCACCTCCACGAGGCCGAAGGCGAGCAGTGGTCGGGCTCGACACGAAGGTCCGGGTGGCTCCCGGCACGACGGGGAGCCACCCGGACTAACCAACCGGCGCGGCCGAGGTGCTGCCCCGGACCACCAGCTCGGGCAGCACGTCCTCCACATCGGTGGGCGAAGCCCCGCCCACCACGGCCAGCAGAGCCCGGGCGGCCCGGGCCCCGAAGGCGAACGTGTCCCGGGAAAGCGCGGTCATCCGCCCCCGCTGGGCCAGGACCGAGTCGTCCCAGGCGACGAGCGACAGCGCGGACGGCACAGCCACCCCCAGAGCGGCGGCCACCTCGGCCCCGGCCACCGCCATGACGTCGTTGTCGTACACGATCGCCGTGGGCGGCTCGGGAGAGGTCAGCAGCGACCGGGTGGCAGCGGCCCCGGACTCGGCCGTGTAGTCCCCTGCCACGATCACACCGTCCACGACGGACGCGAGGAACGCCTGATCCCGCCGAACGGTGTGCAGCAACGAGGCCAGCCCGGCGACGCGAGCAATCCGCCTGTGCCCCAACGACTTCAGGTACTCCACCACCGAGGTCATCGCCGCGTAGTCGTCGGCCCACACGGACGCCAGCGCACCGTGGTGCCCAGCCCCACCGACCACCACGGCCGGCAGCCCCAGAGACGACATCAACTCGACCCGCGGATCGTCCACGAGCAGGTCGACGAGGAACACCCCGTCCACCCGGTGCTCGGCCCACCACCGCTGGTACAGCTCGATCTCGGCCGACCGCGACGACACCACCTGCAGCAACAACGCGGAGGACATCTCCGACTGCATCCCGGCGATCAGCTGGAAGAAGAACGCCTCGTCCCCCAGCGCCCGCGGCGGCCGGACCAGCACGAGCCCCACCGCGTCGGCGGAAGCGGACGACAAGGCGCGCGCGGTGACCGACGGCCGGTACCCCAGCGCGGAGGCCACGTCCAGCACGCGGGCCCGAGTCGACTCCGACACCCCGGACCGGCCGTTCAACGCCAGCGACACGGCGCCCTTGGACACCCCGGCGGCCGCCGCGATGTCCTTGATCGTCGGCCTTCTCACGGGCACCCCTTGTCCGGAACGAGACAACTCGACGTTCGGAGGCTAGCCGCAGATAAACCGGTTTAGCTAGGGTCCGCGAGCAGGAGGTGGGTGTCAATGAAGAGGCGCACGTTCCTCGCGAGCCTGGTGGCGGTGCCCGTGGCGGGCTGCGGGCTGTCTGGTAACACGGCGAGCAACTCGGCCGCGAACGGCCAGGTCACCGGCGAGATCACGTTCCAGACGTGGTCGCTCAAACCGAAGTACACCGACTACGTCAACGGTGTCGTCGAGGCGTTCCAGAAGCAGCACCAGGGCACCTCGGTGAAGTGGGTCGACCAGCCGGCCGACGGGTACCTGGCGAAGGTCATGGCCGACGCGAGCGCGGGGAGCCTCCCCGACGTCATCAACGTCCCGCCGGACCTGAGCTTCCCGCTCGCCAAGGCGGGCCAGCTCGTCAACCTCGACGAGAGCCTGAAGGACGCGAAGCCCGAGTACCTCGAGAACGCCTGGCAGGCGTTCGAGATCCCCGGCAAGGGCGGCTGCTACGGCTTCCCCTGGTACCTCAACACCGGGCCGCTCTTCTACAACAAGGCCCTCTTCCAGCAGGCGGGCCTCGACCCGGACCAGCCGCCGAAGGACTTCGGGCAGCTCGAGCAGACCGCCCTCAAGCTCGCCGCGAAGAAGGTCGCGATCCTCGGCCAGACGCCGTCCATCGCCGACTTCGGGCTCTACGGTGTGAAGCTCTTCGAGAACGACAAGTTCACCTTCAACGAGCCCAAGGGCGTCGAGTTCGTCGAGACCTACAAGCGGATGTACGACGCGGGCGCGCTCATCCCCGAGGCGCTCACGCAGAACTACACCGGCGCCGGCACGAAGTTCATGGCGCAGCAGACCGCGATGAACCCCGGCAGCGCCTACGACCTCGGCAAGTTCAAGACCGACGCGCCGGGCCTCTACGCGAACATCGGCATCACCACGCCCATCACGAACACGGGCAGCGCCAACATGTTCCTGCACGGCGTCAGCGTGCCGAAGAGCAGCAGGAACCAGGCGACGGCGCTCGCGTTCGGCCGGTTCCTCACCAACGCCGCGAACCAGGTGGAGTTCGCGAAGCTCGCGTCGATCTTCCCGTCCACGACCAAGGGCGGTGACGACCCGTACTTCACCACCGAGGACGGCTCCGACGAGGCACGCGTGCGGGTCGCGGCGGCCAAGCAGCTCAAGACCGCGGTGAACTACACGCCCGTGCAGTTCAGCGACCAGATGCGGGAGGCGCTGCTGCAGCAGCTCGCGGACGCGATGCTCGGCAAGAAGTCGCCGAAGCAGGCGCTGGACGACGCCGTCGCCGAGTGCAACCGGCTCCTGAAGTAGCCCGATGACCCATCGCCCCTACACGCCGTGGCTGTTCCTGGTGCCGGGACTGGCCGTCTGCCTGATGTTCACGATCTTCCCGTTCGTGAACATGCTCGTGCTCGCGTTCACCGACGCGAGCGCGCTGGGCGGCGGCCGGTTCACCGGGCTGGACAACTTCGCGCGGATGGCCCAGGACCCCAAGTTCTGGCTGGCGGCGCGCAACAGCCTGCTCTACATGGTGTGCGTCGTGCCGCCGCTGGTGCTGCTGCCGCTGCTGATCGCGGTGCTCGCGCAGAAGATGGTGCCGGGCATCGGGATCTTCCGCACGGCGTTCTTCACGCCGGTGATCGCGTCCGCGGTCGTGGTCGGGCTCATCTGGACGTGGCTGCTCGACAGCCGCGGCCTGGTGAACTCCGTGGTGCAGGCGCTGGGAGGCAGCCCGATCGGGTTCCTGACCGACTCGACGCTGCTGCTGGTCAGCTCCATGGTCGTGACGGTCTGGCGCGGTCTGGGCTACTACATGGTGATCTACCTGGCGGCGCTCGCGAACGTGCCGAAGGACCTGCACGAGGCCGCGATGGTCGACGGCGCGGGCCCGGTCCGCCGCTTCTGGTCGGTCACGGTGCCGGCGTTGCGGCCGACGATGGTGCTCGTCGCGGCGCTGAGCGCGGTCAACGGGTTCCGCGTGTTCTCCGAGATCTACCTGCTGTCGGGCGGCACCGGCGGGCCGGGCGGGGCGAGCACCACCATGGTGATGCTGATCCAGTCGGTCGGCCGGGGCCTCACCGGCGAGGTCGGGTACGCGTCGGCGCTCAGCCTCGTGCTCTTCGTGGTCCTGCTGGGCCTGCTGCTGCTCACCCTCCGGCTGAACCGCAGGGAGGACCAGCTGTGAAGCGCGCCCACGTCTTCCTGGCACTGCGCTACCTCGGGCTGCTCGCCGTCCTGGCGATCAGCATCGGCCCGTTCCTCTGGCAGTTCGCGACGAGCATCAAGGGGCCGGGCGAGGACGTCTTCGTCCCCGACTTCATCCCGGACGACCCGACGTTCGGCAACTACGCCGCCGTGGCCGAGGTCGTGCCGGTCTGGTCGTTCGCGCTCAACTCGCTCGGCGTCGCGGGCGTCAACGTCGTCACCAACTGCCTGGGCGCGGCGATGGCCGGCTATGCGCTGGCACGCTTGAAGTTCCGGGGCCGCAAGCTCGCCGCGGTGGTCTTCGCGAGCAGCATCCTGGTGCCGTTCGAGGCGATCCTGATCTCGCTGTTCCTGGTGATGCGCGGGCTCGGCCTGACCAACACGCTCACCGCGGTCGTGCTGCCCGGCTCGATCGCCGCGCTCAACGTCCTGTTGCTGCGCAACGCCTTCCTCGCGCTCCCCGCCGAGGTCGAGGAGGCCGCGATCATCGACGGCGCCAACGCGTGGCAGCGCTTCACCCGCCTCGCGCTGCCGTCGGTGAAGGGCACGCTGGTCGTGGTGGCGCTGTTCTCGTTCATGTTCAGCTGGGACGACTTCCTCTGGCCGCTCGTGGTGCTGAGCGACCAGGAGAAGTACACGCTCACCATCGGCCTGGCGTACCTCCAGGGCACGTTCGTGCAGAACCAGCGGCTGGTGGCGGCGGGCACGATCATCGCCGTCCTGCCGCTGATCCTCCTGTTCCTGTTGCTGCAGAAGCACTTCTTCCGCGGTGTGGGAGAGGGCGCGATCAAGGGATGACCCACCGAGGAGATCGACCTTGCGTTTCGGCGTGAACTACACCCCGTCGACCGGCTGGTTCCACCACTGGCTCGACTTCTCCCTCGACGACGTCAAAGCCGACTTCGAGTCCATCGCGGCCCTCGGGCTCGACCACGTTCGGGTCTTCCCGCTGTGGCCGGTGTTCCAGCCCAACCGCGGGCTGGTGCGCCCGCGGGCCGTCGGCCAGCTCGCCCTGATGCTCGACGCGGCCCGCGAGACCGGCCTGGACGTGCAGGTCGACGTGCTGCAGGGCCACCTGTCGAGCTTCGACTTCTACCCGTCGTGGGTGCAGACCTGGCACCGCCGCAACATCTTCACCGACCCGGACGTCCTCGACGGGCAGCGCCGCTACGTCCGCGCGCTCGCCGAGGCGCTGCGCGACAAGCCCAACTTCCTCGGCTTCACCCTCGGCAACGAGGTCAACCTGCTCACCGAGTCGAACCCGTGCACCCCCGAGCAGGCCGGCGAGTGGATCGACGCGCTGCTCGCCGAGTGCGAGGAGGCCGCACCGGGTCTCCCGCACGTCCACTCCGAGTACGACGCCGTCTGGTACGAGAGCGAGCACTCGTTCCTGCCGGAGCACGCGGCCAACAAGGGTGCGATGACGACCGTCCACTCGTGGGTCTTCAACGGCGCGGCGCAGCGCTACGGCCCGCTCTCCGTCGAGAGCGTCCACCACGCCGAGTACCTCGTCGAACTGGCGAAGGCGCACGCGAAGGACCCCGGCCGGCCCGTGTGGTTGCAGGAGGTCGGCGCCGCCCAGCCGGAGATCAGCGCCGAGCAGGCGCCGCTGTTCGCCGAGCACACGCTTGCGAACGTCCTCACCTGCTCGAACCTGTGGGGCGTCACGTGGTGGTGCTCGCACGATGTCGACCGCGCGTTGGTGGACTTCCCCGAACGCGAGTACGAGTTGGGGTTGCTGACGACGGAACGCAAGGCCAAGCCGCTCGGGGAGGCGATCGCGAGGATGGTGCGCGAGTGCGAGCACGAGCCCGTGACGCGCGCGCCGATCAAGCTGCACGGCGACCGGCCCTCGTGGGGTCCGGGTGGCGCCTTCTTCGAAGAGTGGATGGCACACGCGCGCGAAGGCGTGCGGTCCTCGATCGAGTTGGGGTGAACAGGTGCACGACGAACGCCGGCTGCTGGAAGAACGACTCGACCGCACGCTGAGGGAACGCATCCGCCCGGCGGTCCACGGCGAGACCGCACCGCTGGAACTGGCGGTGTGGACCGTGCCGGACGAACCCGTCCCGGTCGCCGATGCCCTCGGCGCCACCTACGAACCGGCGAGCGTCGGCGACGCGTGGGGCGCGCCGTGGAGCACCAGCTGGTTCCGGCTGACCGGCACCGTCCCGCCGCAGTGGGAGGGCAGGCAGGTCGAGGTCGTGCTGGACCTCGGCTTCACCCACCCCGGCCCCGGTTTCCAGTCGGAAGGCCTCGCGTACACGGCCGACGGCGTGCCCGTGAAGGGCATCGAGCCGCGCAACACCCACCTGCCCGTCGAGGGCGGCGAGGTCCTCTACTACCTCGAGGCCGCGGGCAACCCGACGATCCTCGACTTCCACCCGTTCCTGCCGACCCGGCTCGGTGACAAGCAGACCGCGGGCAGCGAGCCGCTCTACCGGATCCTCAAGGCCGAGCTCGCGGTGTTCCAGCCGCAGGTCTGGCACCTGATGCTCGACATCGAGGTGCTGCAGTCGCTCATGAAGGAGCTGCCGGACCACGACCCGCGCCGGCACAAGATCCTCCACGCGCTCGACCGGGCGATGGACGCGCTCGACTTCAACGAGGTCGCCGCCACCGCCGACCTCGCCCGCGCCGAGCTGGAGCACGTGCTGTCGCTGCCCGCCGGCGCGTCCGCGCACAAGGTGTCGGCGATCGGCCACGCGCACATCGACTCCGCGTGGCTGTGGCCGCTGCGCGAGACGGTCCGCAAGTGCGCGCGGACGTTCTCCAACGTCACCAGGCTGATGGACGACTACCCGGACTTCTACTTCGCGTGCTCGCAGGCGCAGCAGTACGCGTGGATGAAGGAGCACCACCCGCACGTCTGGGACCGCGTCCGGGAGAAGGTCCGCACGGGCCAGTTCGTCCCGGTCGGCGGCATGTGGGTCGAGTCGGACACGAACATGCCCGGCGGCGAGGCGATGGCCCGCCAGCTCGTGCACGGCAAGCGGTTCTTCCTGGACAACTTCGGCGTGGAGACCGAGGAGGTGTGGCTGCCGGACTCGTTCGGCTACAGCGCCGCGCTCCCCCAGCTGATCAAGCTGTCGGGCTCGCGCTGGTTCCTCACCCAGAAGCTGTCGTGGAACCAGATCAACAAGTTCCCGCACCACACCTTCTGGTGGGAGGGCATCGACGGCACCCGGATCTTCACGCACTTCCCGCCGGTCGACACCTACAACTCGTCGCTGTCGGGCGAGGAGCTGGCCCGCGCCTCGCGCCAGTTCGCCGAGCACGCCAGGGCCTCGCGCTCGCTCGTCCCGTTCGGCTACGGCGACGGCGGGGGCGGCCCGACCCGCGAGATGATGGAGACCGCGCACCGCGTCGCGAACCTCGAGGGCTCGCCGACGGTGAAGGTCGAGCCACCGCGCGAGTTCTTCCAGGCCGCGCAGGACGAGTACCCGGACGCGCCGGTCTGGGCGGGCGAGCTGTACCTGGAGAAGCACCGCGCCACCTACACCACCCAGGCGAAGACCAAGCAGGGCAACCGCCGCAGCGAACACCTGCTGCGCGAGGCCGAGCACTGGGCCACGGCGGCGGCGCTGCAGGGCGCCGACTACCCGTACGACGACCTCGACCGGTTGTGGAAGACCGTGCTGCTGCACCAGTTCCACGACATCCTGCCGGGCAGCTCGATCGCCTGGGTGCACCGCGAGGCGCGGGCGACCTACGCCCGCGTCGAGGCGGAGCTGAGGGCCCTGACGGCACAGGCGATCGACGTGCTGCGGGGCGACGGCGACGAGGAGATCACCTTCGACGTGCTCGGCGGCGACGCCCCGCGCCCGTTCGTCGCGCCCGTCGACGGCGTGCTGGACAACGGACGGCTGCGCGTCACGATCGACCCCGGCGGCATCGTGCTCTCGATCCTCGACCTGGAGACCGACCGCGAGGTGCTGCCCCCGCACGGGTTCGCGGGCATGCCGCAGCTGCACCGCGACAACCCGAACCAGTGGGACGCCTGGGACATCGACCCGTTCTACCGCAACTGGAAGGCCGACCTGACCCCGTCCGAACGCACCGACGCGGCCGACGGCGTGGTCGTGCGGGCGAAGTTCGGCGACTCGGTGCTCACCCAGACCATCCGGCTGCGCGAGGGCGCGAAGCAGGTCGACTTCGACACCGAGGTCGACTGGCAGGAGCGGGAGAAGCTGCTCAAGATCGCGTTCCCGCTGGACCTGCGCGCCGAGGTCTCCACGGCCGAGACCCAGTTCGGCCACCTGCACCGCCCGGTGCACACCAACACCTCGTGGGAGGCGGCGAAGTTCGAGATCTGCGCCCACCGCTTCCTGCACGTGGGCGAACCGGGCTACGGCGTCGCGGTGGTCAACGACTCCACCTACGGCCACGAGGTCACCCGCACCACCCGCGAGGACGGCGGCACGACCACGACCGTGCGCCTGTCCCTGCTGCGCGCGCCGAGGTTCCCCGACCCGGACACCGACCAGGGCGAGCACCGCTTCCGCTACGCCCTGGTCGTCGGCGACCTGCCCGCGGCCGTCGAGGCCGGCTACCGCATCAACCTGCCCCCGCAGTCGGTCCGCGGCTCCACGGCCCCGCACCCCCTGGTGCGCACGGGCAACCCGGCGGTCAGGGTCGAGGCCGTGAAACTGGCCGACGACCGGTCGGGCGACGTCGTCGTCCGGCTCTACGAGGCCCACGGCGGTCGCGCCAAGGCCACGATCAGCACCTCCTTCGCCCACACCGGCGTCCAGGAGACCGACCTGCTGGAACGCCCCCTGGCCGCCGCGACGGCAGAGGTGGTGCTGCGCCCGTTCCAGGTGGTCACTTTGCGATTCACGAG
>NZ_JBHXCW010000206.1:0-13879 GCF_042725365.1 Lentzea sp. NPDC060358
GGTGTCGGTGAGGCGGGCCCGGCCGCCGGCGACCGGGCCCGCCCGGTGATCAGCAGACCTTGCAGGTGGTGATCGTGCGCGGCGGGGGCTCGTGGCCCGGCGCCCCGGCGCAGGAGTCCGTCAGCTCGAACTCCTGCACGTCGAGCTCGAGCAGTTCCTGGGTGTCCGTGGAAAGCACGAGATGTCCTCCTCGCTGTCGATGAACGAATTGGCAACAAAGGCGTCCCGGGATCGGCGCGAGATTGTCGCGCCGGGAAACAACTGTAGTGGCGTTGACCGATCGGGTGACAACGCCCGAGAACCGCCAATTGACACGCGAAAGTTCTTCAAGTCATTACTGCGATCGGACCACAGCGTCGACATCTACACCGGTAGGGTCAACTGAAATCGTTACACCACCCCAGGTGAGCGCCGTTCCGAAATGGCGGATGTGACCCGAATCACACCAGAATGCACTATCGTGCGACGGGTGGTTCGCCGACCGGCGCACCACCCGTGCAGTCCACTGTGGATGATCCGCGCGGTGCGCCGGGGACGCGCGCGGCAGCGAGTACGCTGTGACCGGTCAGCCGAGTTTTATCGTTCAACCGGACGCCGGGGGTGTGCGCAGTGGCCGAAGTGCCGGTCAGGCCGGTCGCGGCGCGGCCGGGCCCGGTGACGATCGCCGACGTCGCCGCGGCCGCCGGGGTGTCCAAGCAGACCGTCTCCAACGTGATGAACCACCCCGCGAAGGTGCGGCCGGAGACGCGGGAACGCGTGCAGCGCACCGTGGCGGAGCTCGGGTTCCAGCCGAACCGGGTGGCGCGGGCGCTGCGCTCGAGCTCGGCAGGGATGATCGCGTGCCGCATCGAGCCCGTCTCCTCCCACTCCCTCGCGCACCTGCACGACCGCTTCCTGCACGCGCTGGCCGAGGCGGGGCAGGCGGCGGGCCGGCACCTGATGCTGTTCGCGGTGGACGACGCCGAGAGCGAGGCCGCGACCTGCGTGCGGCTGGTGCGCACCGGGTCGGTCGAGGGCGTGGTGCTCTACAACGTGGTCCCCGACGACCCGCGGCTGCCGGTGCTGCGGGAGGCCGGGGTGCCGTTCGTGTGCTTCGGCCGGTTCTCCGAAGCCGCCGACGCGAGCGGCTGGGTGGACGTCGACAACGCGGCGGGGGTCGCCGCCGTCGTCGGCCACCTCGCGGACGGCGGTCACCGCAGGATCGGCTTCCTCGGCTTCCCCGACGGGCACCGGGTCGGCGACGACCGGGCCGGCGGCTGGGTCGCGGCGATGGACCGGCACGGCCTGCTGGCGGGCAGCCACCGCCTCGACGTGCGCGGCGAGGACACCTGGACCAGCGGCGCTCGGATGGCCCGCGGCCTGCTCGATCGCGCCGACGCGCCGACCGCGCTGGTGGCGGCCTCCGACACCCTGGCGGCGGGCGCGCTGCAGGCCGTCCGCGACCTGGGCCTCACCGCCGGCGCCGACGTGGCGCTGGTCGGGTACGACGACACCCCCTCGGCGGAGGTCCTCGACCTCTCCAGCGTCCGCCAGCCGCTCCCCGAGGTCGGGCGCCGCATCGTAGAAGCGCTGTGCGGCAAGGAGAAGACGGACCCCGTGGCGGCGCTGCTACCGCCGGAACTGGTCGTCCGCGGTTCCTCCCGCCACCGGTCCTGACCGGTTCGATCGATCCAGCCGCAGTCCGCGCACGCGCGGTCACCCAGCGTTGACATCCCGAGAACGCCTGTGGTTGGGTGCGAACCACGCCAATTTTAACGATCATATTCGGCGCTGAAAGTCCATCATGGGGCGCGGTCGGAGGGAAGACCCACATGAAGACGCACAGCCGAAGGCGGCGCTGGCTCGCCGCGACCCTCACCGCGGCCCTCGCCGTGGCCGTGACCCTCCCGGCGTGGGAGCCGGGCGACGCGAGAGCCGCCGTCACCCAGCACGACAGCGCGTCGATCGGCTGGGAGGGCGACTACTACGGCGTCCTCACCCACAGGGACGGCAGCTTCGACGTCCACTCCGGTCCCAGCACCACCGTGCGGTTCGGCATCTACAACAACCCCGGCCGGGTCCACTGGTTCAACGCCGGCGGCTACCACCCCGCCCTCGTCACGCAGTTCGAGCGCGACAACAGCACCGTCTCGATCACCAACTTCGGCGACAAGGTGACCATCGGCGGCCGGGACTTCGTCGCGATCTACTCCCGGGTCCGCGTCGTCAACCACGACACCGTCGCGCACGTCCTGGACCCCGCGCCGAGCGGCGGCACGCTGGCGCTGAACCGGCCCTCGACCACCGTGCAGCCCGGCCAGACCACCGACTTCGACCACGTGATCGCCGCCGACCGGTTCGGGCAGGGCTACGCCTGGCCGTCCGCGAGCGACCTCCTCGCCGCGGGCGGCTACGACGCCCACTACGCGCACATGACGTCCTACTGGGACGGGAAGCTCGCCCAGATCGCGCAGATCCGGGTGCCCGACCCGCAGCTGAACAACGCCTACCGCGCCGGGTACGTCACCACGAACCTCGTCAAGGACGGCAACCGCCTCAACGTCGGCGAGAACGGCTACGACGCGATCTTCAACCACGACCTCGTCGGCATGCTGGTGCAGCTGCTCGAGGCGGGAGACCTCAACCGCGCCAAGGACTACCTGCCGACGCTGATCTCCCAGGACGACCCGGGCGACATCACCAGGATGTACCCGGACGGCACGTGGAAGTACAACTGGCCGTGGGCCGTGTACCTGCGCAAGACCGGTGACGCCGCGTTCGTGCGGGACAACTTCGCGACGATCAGGCAGACCGCGCACCGCATCGAGTCCGACGCGACCGGCCCCGGCGGCATCATGAAGGCCACCATCGCGGTGGACCACACCGGCTACTGGACCGTCGACAACCAGTCCGCGCTCCTGGGCCTGCTGACCTACCGGTACATCGCCACCACGCTCGGGGAGACCGCCGAGGCGTCCTGGGCGAGCCGGGTCTACGACACCCTGCTGCGCGCCGTGAACGCGCGGCTGAACACCACGATCTCGGCCAACCGCCTGTCCTACCTGCCGTGCGCGATGGACGTACCCAACAGCGGTGCGAACGTCTGCGGCCAGACCAACAACGGCAACTGGGCCTCGATGTTCCTGTTCGGCCGCTGGGCGTGGGACGGGCAGCTGTGGGGCAGCGACCCGGCCGGTCCGATGATCGACCTGATCGACGCCACCTACGACCACGGCTTCAGCCGCCTTTCCGGGCTGCCCGAGCACACCTTCGGCGGCTACCCCGGCGTCAGCAGCGCCTACAACGCGGGCTACGGCTCGGCCGGCCTCGCGTCGTCGCGCCACCGCTCCGAGGGCATCCACGGCTACCAGTACCTCGTCCAGAACGCGCAGAGCGCTCCTTTCTCGTGGTGGGAGGGAATCCAGGCGGTCGGCACGAGCACCTGGTCCCCCGGCACCCACAGCACCGCGGGCAGCGGCTCCAGCCCGCACATGTGGGGCCAGGCCAACGCCTCCAAGGTGCTGCTGGACTCGCTGGTCGCCGAGAAGCTCGACGGCGCGCTGGTCGTCGGCCGCGGCCTGCCGGACCAGTGGCTGCGCGACGGCGCCACCACGAGCGTCGGCAACTACCCGGTCGCGGGCGGCCGGCGCACCGGCGTGACGATCACCGCCTCCGGCGCGAACGTCACCCTCACCCTGTCCGGCGCCACTCCCGCGGGCGGCGTGCGGTTCGAGGTGCCGGCGTTCCTCGGCAACATCGCCGGGGCCAGCGCGGGCACCGCCGACAGCGCCAAGGGGGTCGTCGCACTGCCGCCCGGCACCACCTCGGTCACCGTGACCCTCGCCCGGCCGCCGGTCTTCACCGAGAAGGGCGGCCTGGACCTGCAGGGCTACTGCACGTCGATCGGCGCGGCGGGCGGAGCCGTCCTCGCGGGAACGACCGCCCACGACTGGCGCTGCGTCACCGGTGCCGGCGCGCGGGTGGCGATGGACCTCGACGACGCCTGCCAGCGGCAGAACCCGCACGAGCAGGCGATCTTCTCGCGGACCCTCGCGATCGCCGACCCGTACAGCTGGAAGTGCCTGGTCTAGGACGACGCCGGTCGGGCGGGTCACCCCGTCCGGCCGGCGGCACCCGCTGATCGCCGATCGTTCCTACGCCGATCGGCAGTCGCCGCGAAACCGGCGGGAGTCCTAGGTTTGCGGGTGTGGAAGACCAGGGGGAACCCCACTTAACGCGGCTGTTCGCACCCGGCGTCGCCGTGCTGCTCGGCTTCGTCCTGCTCGCCGGCAACCCGTGGCTGGACCTCGCGGCCGCGATCGACGACTCGGACTCGTTCCTGCGCGTGGCCACCGTGCTCGTCTCCTACCCGAACTGGCAGGTCGACGTCGACCGCGCCGGGCCATTCCTGTTCTGGTTCTGGAACCTGCGCACGGTGTTGTTCGTGGTGCTGACCGCGCTCGGCCTGTCCGCGGCGCGGAACTGGGTCGGCGCGGCGGGCGGGCGGGGCCGGTTCGTCGTCACCGTGGGCGTGACGGCGCTCGGCGCGACCGTCGCCGGGCTGGTCTCCGGACTGGTCGCGGTGACGCTGCTCGACACCCGCGAGGCCCTGCCGCTCATCGTTCCCGGCCGGCCGGAGGACTTCTTCCTCGTCCAGTTCAGCACGTCCGCCGCGTTCGGCGTGCTGTTCGGCTCCGTGCTCGGTGCCGTCGTGGCCGTGCAGCGCGCGGCGCCCGCCGAACGCGAACGGCGTGCCGGCGAACCGAAGTCGTTGTGGTGAAGGGGATCCGATGAGCGGGCCGACAGCGTTCTCCCCCGACGACACCACCCGGTACCTGTGCGTGGCGGCCAGGACCGACGAGCGCTTCGCCGAGAAGGTGAGCAGGGCGCTGCTGCACGACGACCTGCACGCCACCGCGCCGTCGGTCGGGTTCTCGCTGCGGCCCGTGCTGCTGCACGCCCTGGCCGGGTTCCGGCAGCGCCGCGTGCGGGACTGGTGCCTGCTCGCCGCCACGGCACTCGCGCTCGTGCTCTCTCCACTGTGGACGCTCGCGGCACTGCTGGTGGTCCTGCCCGCCGGCGGCGCCCTCGCCCGCCGCGCAAGCCAGTCGCGCCGGCTGCGCGACGCCGTGGCCGCGCTGGTCGCCGTGGTGCTGCTGATGCTCGTGGCCCTGTCCATCGTGTCCGCGCTCGGCACCGCGCCCGAACCCACCCGGCGGACCCCGCGGCCGGAGGCCCCGGTCGACGAGTGGCTGACCGGCCTGCCGTGGCTCGCCGTGCTGACCGCGCTCGGCATGTACGGGCTGATGGTGTGGACCGAGTGGCGGACCCGCCGGACGCTGCTCGGCGAGCTCACCCGCGCCGAGTTCCGGCCGGACGCGGCACCCGCGCTGCCGGCGAGCCAGGCGTGGCTCGGCGACCGGCTGGCCGCGATCGACGACGCCGAGCGCGGCAACGTGACCGTCTACGACGGCTTCACCCCGTTCATCGGCCACGGACCGCTCGTGTCCACGTGGTCGTTCGCCCTGCCGTCGCTGCACCGCGACGCCGAGTCGGACCGCGTCGTCGCGCTGGACGCCGTCGAACTCGTGGCCCACGTGCGGGACCGGCTCGCGGGCGTCGGCGTGGCACCCGACGAGCTGCCGGGGCTGGTGCTCACCGAACGCGCCTTCGTCAGCGGCAACGCCCTCACCACGCACCCGGCACTGCTGCCCGAACGCGACGAGGCGCCCCGCCAGCACCTCTCCGCCGACGACCTCGCCCGGCTCGCCGCCCGTCCCCACGGCTCGGCGCGGCACTACCTCTGCGCCCAGGTCCCGTCCTGGGGCGGCGAGGTGGTCGCCAGCACGTTCCTGCACTTCTCCACCGACGGCCGGCTGCTCTACCTGCAGTGCGACCGGACCGTGCTGGGCCCGCTGTGGCAGCAGTACCACGACGTCGACCGGATCAGCCCGGTGCTCACCGCGGGCGCCGTCGGCCGGATGCTCGCCAGGGCCGCCGGTGATCTGTCGAGCGCCGTGCCGCGCGCGCCGTTCCGCGTCGTGCGCGACCTCAGCTTCCACTGGCGCCGGGAACGGCACCGCGCCGTCGAACGCGCGATCGCCCGGCAGGACCTCGGCTACAGCTACGGCGCCCGGTTCAGCGTCCGCGAGGAGGCCACGGACGCCAACTACCACAACTACTTCCAGAAGACCGACGCCGCCAAGCACCTCAAGCTGATCGAACGGCACGTGCTCGCCGCCCTGCTCGACTTCCTCGACGACCGCGGCGTGGACACCACCGAGTTCCGCAACCGGCAGATGACGATCCTCAACCAGGGCGTCATCCAGACCGGCGGCATCAGCAACGTGGGCAACCAGGCGGTCGGCAGCGAGGCCACCGCCACGGCGCGCTTCGCCACACCCGAACCCGCGACCTCGAACCCGAAGTGACCGAAGGGAAACCCGTGCCGGACAGCTCCCCCAACCACGGCATCCAGCAGTCCGGCGGCGTGAGCAACGTCGGCAACCAGGCGGTCGGCCAGAACGCCCGCGCGATCAGCCACGGCCTGCGGTTCACCGTCACACCGGCGACGACGGACCTCGTCACCGAGCTGAAGGCGTTGCTGGAACGCCACCGCGCGGAGCTCCCCGGCACCGCCGACGAGGCGGTCGAGGCCGCGGAGGAGCTGGAGGACGAACTGGACTCGCCCGAACCCGACCGCAGCGTCGTGGCACGGGTGCTGCAGCGGCTCAACGCCATGGTGAAACCCGTGGCCCCGCTCGTGGAGACCGTCGGCGAGCTGACGAACGCGGTGGAAACGGCGTTCGGCTCCTGAGGACCGGCGGTAGGGTCGTCCGCGTGGACCTGGAGGACACCGCCGCCCAGCTCGGAGTCCGGGCCGAGGAACTGGCCCGCGTGCACCGGCTCGCCGGCGACCTGCCGTCCGCGCCGCTGCCCGCCAAGGCCGACGCGCCCGAGCTCCTCGACCGGCTCGCGGTGCCGGAGGCCGACGCCGCGGAGATCCTCGCCGGCTGGCCCGACCCGGACTCCCCGCTGTGGACTCCGCAGCTGCGCTGGCTGCTCGACCGCTCGACGGCGCTGGTCCGCGCCGACCTCGGCGGCCACGACTGGCTGCCACCGGGCCCGGCCCTGCCGCGCGACCGCGGCCCCGCCTGGCGCCACCTCTACGCGTACTCCTACCTGGCCCTGGTCGAGGTCGTCCGCGCCTACCACCGCGACCACGGCGTCGCCGACGCGGTGACGTGGACGACGCTCGCGGACCTCGGCCGCAACCTCGCCGTCGACCGGCGGATGAACGGCGAGGGCTGGCCGGTCATGCAGGCCTGGCTCACCCTGCACGTGCGCGGCGGCGTCTACGAGCTGGGCCGGTTGCAGCACCACCGCGGCGGCACCACCCTCGGCCTGCACATCCCCGACTCGGGACCGCTGACGCCGGAGTCGGTCTCGGCGTCGCTCGACGAGGGCCGCGCGTTCTTCCCCCGGCACTTCCCCGACGAGCACTACACCGAGTTCTCGTGCGGTTCGTGGCTGCTCGACCCGCAACTGCTCGAGCACCTGCCGCCCGAGTCCAACATCGTCCGGTTCCAGCAGCGGTTCGAGCTGGAGCCCTACGAGGCGCAGCCGGGGGTGGACGCCGACGTCGAGGTGCTGCGCTTCGTGTTCCGCACCCTGACGACACCGCTCGACCAGCTGCCGCGCCGCACGGTGCTCCAGCGCGCCGTCCTCGACCACCTGCAGGCCGGCGGCCACTGGTACTGGCGCCGGGGCACGTTCCCGATCTAGATCCTGACCCGTGCACCGGACTGCCGCGAGGTGTTTGTTTTGGTCAACACTGAAGCAATAGAGCCGATGAACGCCAGCGCTCGGACGAGCTAGCGGAGCTGGTCGTCGGTGTAGTAGCCGGACTCGACGAGCACCTTGTGGTAGTTGGACTTGTCCACGCTCACCGGGTTGAGCAGGAAAGCCGGGACGACCTTCACGCCGTTGTTGTAGTCGTTGAGGTTGTTGAGTTGCGGTGGTGTGCGGTCCTTCAGCACCGCCTCCGCCATCGACGCCGTGGCCGTCGCCAGTTCGCGGGTGTCCTTGTAGATCGTCGAGTACTGCTCGCCGGCGATGATCGACTTCACCGAGGGCAGCTCGGCGTCCTGGCCGGTCACGACCGGGAACGCCGGCCCGTAGCCGTTGTTGCGCAACGCGGTGAGGATGCCGAGGGAGATCCCGTCGTACGGCGACAGCACGCCGTTGATCTTCTTGCCGCGGTAGGACGCCGCGAGGATCTCCTCGAGGCGCTTGCGCGCGGTCTC
This sequence comes from Lentzea sp. NPDC060358, assembly GCF_042725365.1. Taxonomy (NCBI): domain Bacteria; kingdom Bacillati; phylum Actinomycetota; class Actinomycetes; order Pseudonocardiales; family Pseudonocardiaceae; genus Lentzea; species Lentzea sp. NPDC060358. The sequence continues at coordinate 8,286 of NZ_JBHXCW010000206.1, forward strand.
GCCGTCCCAGCGCTGCGTCGTGACGCTCTGGAAGTCGACCTGCCCGCTGCGCACGACCAGCCTGCCGTCGTCGATGTACGGCTTGAGCACGGACATGGCGCCGTTGAAGAAGAACACCGAGTTGTTGTCGTCCGAGGAACCGGCGAACAGCTCGACGTTCACCGGCTCCTTCACCGAACCGGGGCTGCCGTCGGCGTTGCGCAGGCCCAGCCCGGTCAGCAGCGACTCGGCCTGGTAGATGCCGACGCGGAAGTTCTCGAACGTCGCGTAGTAGTCGACGTTGGGGCTGCCGCGCAGCAGCCGGTCGTAGGCGATCACCGGGATGCCGGCGTCCGCGGCCATCTGCAGCGGCTTGGTCAGCGCCGACCCGTCCACCGAGGCGACGATCAGCAGCTTGGCGCCGGCGGCGATCTGGCTCTCGATCTGCTTCACCTGGTTGGGCACGTCGTTCTGCGCGTACTGCAGGTCGACGCGGTGGCCTCTCGACTCGAGGTCGCGCTTGATGTTCTCGCCGTCGCTGATCCAGCGCGGCGACGTGGTCGTGGGCATCGTGACCCCCACGAGAGCGTTGTCCGGCGGCTTGACCTGCCCGCCGGTCGCTCGCGCACCGCAGGCCGCCACGAGCAGCACGACCACGGGCACCACAAACCTGGACGCTCTCATTTCCCGGCTCCTCGCGCGGAATCAACAACGTTGTTGACGGTCGCCACGGTGGTCGAGGCAGGCCGAAAAGCACGGTCGTCGTGTGACCCGTGCCACAAGCGGGTGTGGACGTTAACAAGAGGAGGTGGGCGGATCAAGCGATGTTGCGAAGGAGACGGCCGATCCATCGAAAGGCCGAATGGGTCACCGCCGCGACGGCAAGCGGAGTCCGGCACTGAGCTGGATCGTTCAACGCGGATAGAGCCGGCGACCCGGACGCGGATCGCCGGCTCTATCCGCGCAGGGGGTCAGGGCTGCAGTTCCGGCGACACCCAGTAGTGGCTGTCGTTCCACGACTGCGCCGGGAACCCGTCGTCGTAGCTGTAGACCCCGGCGTGCGCCGGAAGCACGAACGGCGCTTGCACCACCGCGCCGGGGAACAGGTTCTCGGTGATCCGGTAATGGCCGCGCCATGCCGTGAACGAGGCGACGTACTCCTCCCCCGGCACCACCGGCACGGGCGTCGCGAACGGCGCGGCGTAAGCGCCGGTCACGACCTGGTCGGCGAGCAGCGTGCCGTCACCGCGCCACAACCGCACCCGGCTGGCCTCGTTCAGGTTCCACGACGTGACGATCCTCGCGATCGCTCCCGGCCGGTCGACGCGGAACCGCAGGCCGAGCTCCACCCGCAGGTTCTCGGCCTCGTCGTAGGACGGGCTGTGGGTGTAGAAGCTGCACTGGTAGCAGGGTCCCGGCGCGGGCGCGGGCACGCCGACGTACAGCGTCCTCGGCGCGGACACCTGGCCGACCACGGTGTCGGTGTTGACCCGGCTCACGATCGTGTAGACACCGGGTTCCCGCGGCGTGAACACGTACGTCCACAACGCTTGCACCACACCGGTCTCCCCGCCCAGCGGGACGGTCGCGGTCCGGTGGCCGGCGCCCCAGGTGCTGCCGCCGTCGACCGAGACCTCGTAGTCGCGCAACGTGTCGGGCCGGTACCCGTCGTACCCGCCGCCGGAGACCACCACGGACTCGCCGACCTCCACGTGCCCGCCGTTCGACGGCGTGTAGAGGTGGGACTGCGGGAGCTGCTCCGCCGCGTGGGCCGTGCCGGACAACGCCAGCACCACCGCTGCGGCGGTCACCACCACCTTGTGCCGCAACGGTCTGACGCGGGCCGGTGGGACGTTCCAGGACATGCGCTCCTCCTCGTGGTCACTTCCGCGGGGACGACTCCCCCGAAGGTGACTCGCGCGAGGTGACCGGCTCGCTACACGCTGCCGCGAACAGCGCAGCGCGGGCGGCGGCGAACAGCCGAGGCCGTTGCGGCAGTCCTCCCCGTGTCGCGGTCGCCGGTCGCCGCGTGTCCTGATAGGAACGATCACATGGGCACACGACCTCGTCTCGACCTCGTCGGCAGGGCGGCCGGCTCGCTCGCGCAGCGACTGCTGAGGCTGCCGCCCGCCACGAACCGCGACGTGACCGTGGAGCGGGACCTGCGGATCCCCACCCGGGACGGCCGGACCCTGCTGGCGAACCACTGGGCGCCGGCCGACGCGGCAGGCGCGCCGACCGCGGTCGTGCGCACGCCGTACGGGCGGTCCGGCCCGCTCGACTGGCTGTACGGGCGGGCACTCGCCGAGCGCGGGCTGCACGTGCTGACGGTCAGCTGCCGCGGCACGTTCGGCTCGGACGGCGACTTCCGCGCGATGCGGCACGAGCGCGAGGACGGCCTGTCGGTCCTGCGCTGGCTCGCCGGCCGGCCGTGGGCGACCGACGTGGTGCTGACCGGCAGCAGCTACCTCGGCTACACCCAGTGGGCCGTCGCGGCCCAGGCCCCCGTGCAGGTCAAGGCGATGGTGCCGCACGTGACGTCGGCGCGGCTCGCGCTCGCGTTCCTGCGGCCGGACCGCGTCGAGCTGGAGACGCTGCTCGGCTGGTCGGTGAGCACGGCGACGCAGGAACGCCCCGGCACCCTCTGGCGCACGCTGCTCGGCATCAGCCGCAAGCGCCTCGCGGCGGCCATGACCACGCTGCCGCTGACCGGCGCGGACACCGCCGCCCTGGGTCACGCCTGGCCGTTCTACCAGGACTGCCTGCACCACGACCAGAACGACCCGTACTGGGAGAACGAGGACCACTCGCCGTCGGTCAGCGACGTGACCGTGCCGGTCAGCTCGATCGCGGGCTGGTACGACATCTTCCTCGCCGACCAGCTCCGCGACTTCCAGGTGCTCCGGGCGGCGGGCCGCGACGCGCACCTGACGATCGGACCCTGGTGGCACACCCATCTCGGTGGGATGACGGCGGTCCTGCGCGACACGGTGGACTGGGCCGCCGCCCACGCCCGCGGCACCCGTCCCCCGCGCAAGCCGCCGGTGTGCCTCTACGTGATGGGCGTGGGCCAGTGGCGCGATTTCGACCAGTGGCCACCCCTCGGGTACACGCCGCAGCGCTGGCACCTCGCCCCCGGTGGCGCACTGGGTTCCGCGCCGGTCCCGTCCGCACCGCCGACGAAGTTCACCTACGACCCCTCCGACCCGACGCCGTCGCTGGGCGGCCCGAAGCTGGAGGGCCGCGGCGCCGGCCCCGTCGACAACCGCGGGCTGGAGGCGCGGCCGGACGTCCTGGTGTTCACCTCCGGGGCCCTGACCGCCGACGTCGAGGTGATCGGCGAGGTCACGGCCGAGGTGTGGCTGCGCGCGGACGGCCCGTCGTGCGACCTGTTCGTCCGGCTGTGCGATGTGGACGGACGCGGCAAGTCGCTGAACGTCTGCGACGACCTGGTGAAGGTGCGGCCGGACGGGATCACGAAGGTGACCGTCTCGCTGTCGCCGACCGCCTTCGTGTTCCGGCGCGGGCACCGGATCCGGGTGCAGGTGTCGGGCGGGGCGTTCCCGCGGTTCGCCCGCAACCTCGGGGACGGCGGCCCGCCGCACACCTCGGCGGCGTTGCGGACCACGGCGGTCGAGGTGTTCCACGACGCGGAGCACCCGTCGGCGATCGTCCTGCCGCAGAGGTAGCGGCGCGGCTGCCGGATCGGCTGCCGCCGGCGCCTTGCGGGGCGACGCCGGCGAGCCGCAGCTCGCTGGTGACGTACCGGAGGCGGGAACCGGGCAGGTTCCCCGCGCTCAGCCGCGTCCCGGCCGGAGCAGCGGGGCTTCTGACAAAAACCTGGCCGCTCCAGGCCGTTGACGCCGGAAACCCCCGCTCCCTAGCCTGAAATCTGAGAGCGCTCTCACGACTGGTCCGGCCACCCACCCTGCATCGGGAGGTCCTGTGCTGAGAGCTGCGCTTCTCGCGTCCCTGGTGATGTCCACCGCCGTCCTGGCCGTCGCGCCGGAGTCGAACGCGAGCCCGTCGGTTCCGGCGGCTCCGTGCGACTACTACTGCGACGACCGCGACCCCGCTCTGCCGCTGTCGTCGCGGCGTTCCGGCTACCGCCCGGGCACCGCGCCACCCGCCACGAACCCGCCGTCGACCGGCACCACCCCGCCGGCCGCGTCCGCCGTCGTCTGCAACAGGTACTGCGACGCCCGCGACCCCGCGCTCGCGCCCGCGACCCGGCAGGCCCAGGCCGTGGCCGTCGGCGGGCGCCAGATCTCGTTGCGCTTCAACGACACCGACGCGATGGGCTGGGCCGTGGTCTCGGCCGCGCAGCAGGGCGACGAGGTGTGGCTGGACCGCTCGTTCGACGCCGGGGTCAGCTGGGGGTCCGGCTCCCGGCTCGGCACCACCGCCGCCCCGGCGGGCTTCGGCGAGTGGCGCACGATGATGTTCAACGTGGACGACTGGGCAGGTCTCGGCGTCGGCCTGCTGCGGGCCTGCGGCCGCCCGGCCGGGTCGTCGTCGATCGCGTGCACCGGCTGGTACCGCACGACGTGGAACGCGGGCGAACGGCGCACGGCCGCCGCGACGGCGTTGATGGAGCGCTACAACCTGGGCACCGGCCTGTTCGACACGACCGGCTGGTGGAACTCGGCCAACGCGCTCACGGCGGTCATCGACAACATCCGGGTGACCGGCATGAGCAGCTACCGCTACGCCATCGCCCGCACCTACGACCTCAACATCCGCGCGTGGCAGGGCAACTTCGTCAACGACTACAACGACGACGTCGCGTGGTGGGGCCTCGCCTGGCTGGCGGCCTACGACCTCACCGGCGACAGCAGGTACCTCGCGACCGCGCGCATCGGTGCCGACCACATCCACCGCTTCTGGGACTCGGTGTGCGGCGGCGGGATCTGGTGGAGCTCGAGCAAGGGCTACAAGAACGCGATCGCGAACTCGCTCTACGTCCAGCTCAACGCCGCACTGCACAACAGGATCCCCGGTGACAGCACCTACCTGCAGCGCGCCCGGACCGGCTGGACCTGGTTCGTGAACAGCAAGATGATCAACGGCTCCGGGCTGGTCAACGACGGCCTGGTCACCTCGACCTGCGCCAACAACAACCAGACCCCCTGGAGCTACAACCAGGGCGTGCCGCTCGCCGCGCTGACCGAGCTGCACCGCGCCACCGGTGACGCGGGCTTCCTCACCCAGGCGCGCACGCTCGCCAACGCCTCCACCGGCAGCACCTTCCTCAACCCCGGCGGCATCCTGTTCGACGACGGCGGTGGCGGCGACGTCCCGTCGTTCAAGGGCATCTACGTCCGCGGCCTGGCGGCGCTGAACAGGGCCCTGTCCGACCGCCCGTACACGACGTACCTGCGCCGGCAGGCCGACACCGCGCACTCGCGGGACCGGTCCGGCGCCGACGCGTACGACCAGCCGTGGGCCGGGCCGTTCCAGCGCAGTGACGGCGCGCGCCAGCACAGCGCGGTGGACCTGATGAACGCCGCGAGCTGACCGGCGGGGGGGGGGGGGGGCCGGGGCCGCCCCCCCCGCCCCCCCCGGCCCGAGGACCCGACCCGCCTTCCAGCAGGTCGTGGCAGGATCGGGCCCGT
>NZ_JBHXCW010000207.1:0-13835 GCF_042725365.1 Lentzea sp. NPDC060358
GGCCCGGCGTTCTCTCGTCTTGCGGCGCCCGGACGGGAGGTCAGTTCGAGTAGACCTTCGGGTCCAGCGTCCCGATGTAGGGCAGGTCCCGGTACCGCTCCGCGTAGTCGAGCCCGTACCCGACGACGAACTCGTTGGGGATGTCGAACCCGACGTACTTCACCGGCACCTCGACCTTCACGGCGTCGGGCTTGCGCAGCAACGTGCACACCTGCAACGACTTCGGCCGCCGCGACTGCAGGTTCTTCAGCAGCCACGACAGGGTGAGGCCCGAGTCGATGATGTCCTCGACGATCACCACGTTGCGGTCGGCGATGTCGCGGTCCAGGTCCTTCAGGATCCGCACCACGCCGGAGGACGACGTGGAGGAGCCGTAGGACGAAACGGCCATGAACTCGAGCTGCACCGGGACGGGCAGCGCGCGGGCGAGGTCGGCCATGAACATCACGGCGCCCTTGAGCACGGTGATCAGCACGAGGTCGGAGTCACCTTCTGGGTGATCAGCCGCGACCTGCTCGGCGAGCTCGGTGACCTTGTCGCTGATCTCCTGCTCGGTGATGAGCACGGATGCGATGTCGCCGTCGTACACGGACGGGTCCCCTCTGCTTAAGATTGTGGTTCCACAACGAGCCTGCCATGCGCACGGCTTGCGACAAAGCCGCCGGGTAGCCAGACGCCGCCCTGACCGCGCCATTCACTCACCAGTGCATCGACGCGGCGCAGGTGCGAATCGGACAGTTCCGGCACACCCTCCTCGATGAGCCACGACCTGAGCACCCTGCGTCGCAGTGCGGCGGGCAGTTCGGCGATGTCGTCGATCGCGCAGCAGTCGCCGCTGAAGGCCGACGCGAGGGAGTCGAGTGCGTCACAGTCCTCTCGCAACTGAGCCGCCGTGCGCGCCAACGACGCCGCGACACCGCCTTGCAGCACGTCTTCCAGCAACGGCAGGACCTCGGACCGCAAGCGCACACGGGTGAACGAGGGGTCCGAGTTGTGCGGGTCCTCCCACGGCTCGATGCCTTCCTCGGCGCAGTAAGCGCGTGTGGTGGCCCGTGTGACGCCGAGCAGCGGACGGCCCCACGGCGAGTCGTAGGCGCGCATGCCGGCGATCGAACGCGGTCCGGAACCACGCCCCAGGCCGAGCAGCACGGTCTCCGCCTGGTCGTCGAGGGTGTGGCCGAGCAGCACGACGCCGTGCGCCGGTCTCAGCGCCGCGTAGCGGGCCCTGCGGGCCGCCGCCTCGGGTCCGCCCGGCCCGTCCACCGCCACCGCCTCCACGCGCGCCACGAGACCGAACCCGGCGCACTGCCCGGCGGCCCGCAGCGCCACCTCGGCCGAGCCGGGCTGGAGCTGGTGGTCGACCACGACCGCGGACGCGCCGGGCAGCAGCCTGCCCACGCACGCGGCCAGTGCCAGCGAGTCGGCGCCGCCGGAGACCGCCACGGTCACCGCGTCCGGGCGGACCTCGTCGAGGAACCTGCGGACGGCCGTCCTGACCTCGGCGACCGGTCCGTTCACGGTGCCACGCGGCGCAGCCAGCTCATCGGGTCGGTGATCTCCGCGCGGGTCGGCAGGGTGTCCGCGGACGTCCAGACCGCGTTGAAGCCGTCCATCCCGACGCGTTCGACGACGTACGAGGTGAACTCCGCGCCCTCCTCGTACTGGCGCACCTTCGCCTCGACGCCGAGCACCGTGCGCAGGATCCGGTCGAGCAGGCCGCCGCCCTTGCGCCGCGCGCTGAAGCGGGTGCGGATCGTCGCGACGGACGGCACGACGGACGGGCCCACCGCGTCCATCACGTGGTCGGCGTGGCCCTCGAGCAAAGTGGACAGTGCGATCAACCGGTCCAGCACGGCTTTCTGCTGCGGCGACTGGATGAGCTCGATCAGCCCCATCGGGCCGTCGCCCTCGCGCAGCTTCTGCCGGAAGTCGCGGATCACGTCGGACAGCGGCGCCCGTTCCTCGTCCATTGCGGACAGCAGCGAGGTGACCTGGTCGGAGAAGTACCGGCGCAGCCACGGCACGCCGGTGAACTGCAGGCGGTGCGTGCACTCGTGCAGGCACACCCACAGCCGGAAGTCGTCGTCGGGGACGTCCAGGGCCTGTTGCGCGCCAACGATGTTCGGCGCGACGAGCAGCAGGCGCCCGGCGAGCTGGTCGTCGGGGCCGAACGGGTCGTACTGGCCGAGCACCCGCGAGGACAGGAACGCCATCACCACGCCGGCCTGCACCCCGGCCGTCCCGGCGAGCAGGCTCGCCATCGGACCGGTCGGGCGCGTCATGGCGGGTCCGGTCAGCGCGGCCAGCCCCTGCGCGGCGGCCTTCACCCACGCGGGACGGTCGACGACCTCGCCCGGCAGCAGCGGCAGCCCCTGGCCGAGTCCGGTCAGCTCTCTGACGTGGACCTCGGCCTGCGGCGCGAGCTCGCGGAGCCGGCCGACGACGTGCTCGGCCTCGTCCTTGCCGATCACCGGTCCTGGTCGCACGAGCCGGACAGCGGTCGAAACCGCCAGGTCCCAGTCCACCGGGCCGAGCTCTGCCTCCGTCGCGCCGTTCACGGTTCCGACGCTACCTGCGCACGCCCCGCTACGAACAGCCACAGCCTCGCAACGCAGCGGCCATCACGTCGAGCGCGGGCCGCACCTCGGTCTCCGGGTTGGCGCCGCCGGCCGACATGAACGCGAACACCAGCACCCGCCCGTCGACGTCGACGACCACCCCGGCGAGCGCGTTGACGCCGGTGAGCGTGCCGGTCTTGGCGCGCACCCAGCCCCTGCCCGCCGCCGAGCCGCCCGTGTAGCGACCGGCGAGCGTGCCGCTGCCGCCCGCGACCGGCAGCGCCGTGAGCAGGGGCCGCAGCTTCGCGGTGCGCGGGTCGTCCAGCGTGGGCTTGGCGGCCGCGGTGAGGACGTCGGTGAGCAGCTTGGCCGGGATCTTGTTGCTGGCGGAGAGGCCGCTGCCGTCCACGAAGCTCGCGGCGGCGAGGTCGAAGCCGTTCTTGGTCAGGACGTCCCGGACGGCCTTGACGCCACCGGCGAACGACGGCTCGTTGCCGGTCTTGATCGCGATCTCGCGGGCGATCGCCTCGGTGAGGACGTTGTCCGAGATCTGCATCATGTTGTCGACGAGCTGCTCGACCGGCGCCGACTTGATCTCGCCGAGCACCGGCGCGCCGGCGGGAGCGGAGCCCGCGGTGGCGCCGGGCGCCCCGATGCGCTGCGCGAACGCGTCGGCCGCCGCCTGGCCGGGGCTGCCGGTGCGGGCGCTGTTGACGTCGGTCTGGTCGACCCGGCCGCCGTCGAGCATGAACGGCACGATCGGCGCGACCGAGCCGCCGCCGATGTCGGCCTGCTCCCACTGCGGCCCGAGCGCCTCGCCGGTGTAGCGGCTGAGGTCGAAGAGGACCTTGGTGACCGGCCCCTTCTGCCTGACCTGGTTGACGAGGTCGTCGAGGGAGGCCGCGCCGGGGTAGACGGACCGGCCGGGCGCGCCGGAGATCGTCGGGTCGCCGCCGCCGACGACCACGACGGTGCCGGGTTCGGCGCCCTGCACGACCTTGGTGCTGAGCTGGTCGGTCCGCTCGAGGCTGAGCAGCGCGGCGGCGGCCGTGAGGATCTTGAGGCTCGACGCGGGCGTGGCGGGCGTCGTGTCGCCCTGCTGCCACAGCGCGGCGGCGTTGGCGGGGTCGACGACGCTGCCGGTGAGCGTGCCGAGGACGCCGTTGCCCGCCGGGCCGGTCAGGGCCTGCTTCACCCCCGCCGGGGACGGCGCCGGCGCACCGGCGGTGGCCGCCTTGACGAGCTGCCGCACGTCGGCGGGCGGTGCGGGCGGCTTGGTCTCGACCGCCTCGGGGCCGCCGAGCTCGCTGACCGCGTAGACCGTGGCGCCCGCGAGCGCCGCCACGACCAGCAGGCTGAGGACGACCGCGAGGACCTTGCGGCTCTTCTTCGGCTCGTCGTCGGTGAGCCGGTCCTCCGGGTCCTCGTCGTAGCCGGTGACGGGGAGCTTCTCGGGGGGCTGCTGCGCGGGTTCGGGACGCGCTGGACGCTGCGCCTGCTCGAACCGGGCGGGTTGCCGGCGCTGGAGCTGGTCGACCCGCATGGTCGCGATGGGCGGCTGTTCGGGACGCTTCTGCTCGGCGGGCTGCTGGGGTTCGGGGCGCTGGGTCTGCCGGTGCTGCTCGGGACGTGGCTGCTCGGGCGCGGCCTTCTGGTCGAACCACGACTGGTTCGTCATCGGCAGCTGGTCGACGCGCGCGGTCTTCGCGTTGGACACGTCGGGCTTGGGCACCACGCGGGTCCGGTTGGCCTTCGGCTCGACGACCGGCGCCGGCTGCTGCTCGCCGCCCTGGACCCGCACCGGCTTGGCGCGCGGGGTCTCGACGGGCTTCAGGTTCACCGCGGTGCGCTCGGAGTCCGGGACCTCCCGAGGTTGGCCGACTTCTGGACCAATCGTCGCGTGAGACTTCCCACCCGGCTTTTCCCCGGAACCGCCCCCGGACCCCCGCTGGGGCCCGCCGGAGCCCTGCGGAGCGCCCTTCGGCGCGACGGGAACCACGCGGACGGGAGAGGAGCGCAACGGCTCCTGTGTGGACGGTGGCGAGAGCACGGAGGCCAACGGGAACCGCATCGTCGGCTGGTCAACGGACGGGCGGCTGACCTGCACCGTCGCCTCGGAGGACGCACCGGCGGACTCGGTGTCGTCGTCCTCGGTCGGCCACGCGGGCTCGTCCGGCAAGAGGACCTCCGTCTGCTCGGTACGGGCAATCTCACACCCTCGAGCCGCCGCTCCGATGAGGGTTGACAGGGCGTCGTGGTCCACACTAGTGGGGTCACGAATGGGCTACATGAGCGAGGACCAGTGGAGTTCGACGTCCTGATCGAGATCCCCAAGGGCGTGCGCAACAAGTACGAGGTGGACCACAAGTCTGGTCGCATCCGCCTCGACCGCACGTTGTTCACGTCGACGCAGTACCCCGCCGACTACGGGTTCATCGAGAACACCCTGGGTGAGGACGGCGACCCCCTGGACGCCCTCGTCCTCGTCCAGGAGCCGACGTTCCCCGGCTGCCTGATCGCCGCGCGCGCCATCGGCATGTTCCGCATGACCGACGAGAAGGGCGGCGACGACAAGGTTCTCTGCGTCCCGGCCTTCGACCCGCGGCACGAGCACCTGCGCGACATCCACCACCTGGCGGAGTTCGACCGCCTGGAGATCCAGCACTTCTTCGAGGTCTACAAGGACCTCGAGCCGGGCAAGAGCGTCGAGGGCGCGACCTGGGTGGGCCGCACCGAGGCCGAGGCCGAGATCAAGCGCTCCTACCAGCGCCTGAAGGACGCCGAGGCGCGGGGCGAGACGTTCCACTGAGCCGTGCGCGACAGGGCCGTCCCCCGCTGGGAGGACGGTCCTTTGTCGTTTTCGGGGGTGCTGGGGCTGACGGCGCGCACCGGGCCGGGGCTTGCGGGCCGGGTCGGTGCGGGCCGGGTCGGTGCAGGCCAGGCCGGTGCAGGCTGGTGCGGTGCGGGCCGGTGCAGGCCAGGCTGGTGCGGTGCGGGCCGGTGCGGGCCGGTGCAGGCCAGGCCGGTGCAGGCTGGTGCGGTGCGGTGCGGTGCGGTGCGGGCCGGTGCGGGGCAGGCCTGGCTAGCGCGGGACGGGCTGGCGCGGGTGTCGGCGGCGGTGGCGCGGGTGTCGGCGGCGGTGCGGGTGTCGGCGGCGGTGCGGGAGCCAGCCGATGCGAAAGCCGGCTTGTCCGGGTGCGTGGGCAGGCTGGCGCAGGGGTCCCCTCGCGTTCAGGCTCCCCCGCGACCCAACGTACCCAGCGGGTCTGACATTTCTGGCCTGCGCCAGCCCCCAAGGCCTCCGCCCGCCCCCAAGGCTTACGCCGACCCCCGAGGCCTGCGCCGGCCCCCAACGGCAGAAGGGCCGCCCCTCACACCGAGGAACGGCCCTTCTTCGCAAACCAAGAACTAGTGGATCGCCACAGACTCGGCGTCGGCAACCCGCTCCAGCCCGGACTTGGTGGACAGCGGCTTCTCGCGCAGGAACCACACGAGCACGAACGCCGCCACCATCACGATCCCGCCGGTCATGAAGACCAGGTCGATCGCTCCGGAGAACCCGTCGAGGAACGGCTTGGCCAGCACCGGGTCGAGGTCCTTCAGGAACTCGGTGTTGTTGATGTCGACACCGGACCCGCCGCCCTGCAGCATCTTGGCGAACTCCGGGTTCTGCCGCAGCGCCGCGTTGAACGCGTCGGTCTGCAGCGCGGCCCGGATGCCGGACGCGATCTTGTCGCCGACCGTGCTGAACAGGATCGACAGGAACACCGCGGTGCCCACCGTGCCGCCGATCTGGCGGAAGAACGTCGCCGACGCGGTCGCGACGCCCATGTCGCGCGGCTCGGAGTCGTTCTGGATCGCCAGCAGCAGGGTCTGCATGCACTGGCCGAGGCCGGCGCCCATGATGAACATGTAGATCATCGTCTGCCAGTTCGGCGTGTCCGTGCCGATGGTGCTGAACAGGAACAGCGCGATCGCCATCAGGCCGGCGCCGATGATCGGGAAGATCTTGTAGCGGCCGGTCGACGAGGTGATCTTGCCGGAGATCGCGGTGGCCGACATGATGCCGAACGTCATCGGCAGCAGCATCAGGCCCGCCGTGGTCGGCGAGACGCCCTTCACGATCTGCAGGTACAGCGGGATGGAGACCATGCCGCCGAACATGCCGATGCCGAGCACGAAGTTGATCGTGTTGCCGAGCGCGAAGGTCTGGTTGCGGAACAACCGGATCGGCAGCAGCGCCTCGTCGCCCATGCGGTTCTCGACCCACACGAACGCGACCAGGCCGATCACGCCGATGACGTACATGGCGATCGAGGTCGTCGACGCCCAGCCCCACTCGCGGCCCTGCTCGGCCACGATCAGCAGCGGCACGAGGCCGACGGTCAGCGCGATGGCGCCGCCGAAGTCGATGCGGTGGTTGACGCGCTGGTGCGGGATGTTGAGCACGCGGGCCACGACGAACAGCGCGAGCAGCGCGATCGGCACGTTGACCAGGAACACCCAGCGCCAGCCGGTGACCCCGAGGAACGTGGTGAGGCCGGCGAACACGCCGCCGATGACCGGGCCGAGCACGCTGGCCGAGCCGAACACGGCCATGAAGTACGCGGAGTACTTGCTGCGCTCACGCGGCGAGATGATGTCCGCCATGATCGCGAACGCGAGCGACATCAGACCGCCGGCGCCGAGGCCCTGCACGGCGCGGAACGCCGCGAGCTCGTACATCGACGTCGCGATGCCCGAGAGCAGCGAGCCGACGAGGAACAGCGAGATCGCCGCGAGGTACATCGGCTTGCGCCCGTAGATGTCGGACAGCTTGCCGTACAGCGGGGTCGTGATGGTCGCGGTGATCAGGTAGGCGGTGGTCGCCCACGCCTGCAGCGTCTGGCCGTGCAGCTGGTCCGCGATGGTCTTCATGGCGCTGGCGACGATCATCTGGTCCAGCGCCGCGAGGAACATGCCCAGCAGCAGGCCGGACAGGATCGTCAGGATTTGGCGATGCGTCAGGGAAGCTCCTGGCGCGGGAGTCGCCGCATCGGTTGTCTGTGACATTTCTAGTTTTCCCCTCCTGCGCGGGTCCCCGTCCCGCGGTCGGTCATGAACGACGGAACCGTGCGCTCGTAGTCCTGGACGAAGCGCTCGAACAGTTCCGCGAAGTTCTCGAAGTCCTCTGCCGGCCACTCGGCGAACATCCGCTCGATGGCCTCGTTGCGCTGTCGGCGCCGGTCCCTGATCAGCGTGAACCCCGCCTGTGTGACGGCGAGGACGCTGGCCCGCCCGTCTGCCGGATCAGCTCGCCTCTCCACGAGCCCGTCCTTGACCAGACCGGCCACCTGCCGGCTGACCGTGGACGGGTCGGAGAGCACCGCCTCCGCGAGCGCACTCGAGCGGCACTCACCGAGACCGGAGAGCGTCGCGAGGAGAACGAAGGCGGACTTGTCCATGCCCTGCTTGGCCATCTGGTGCGACATCTGGGCGTGCATCTTGTTCAGGCGCACCATGGCCATGCCGACCCGATCCGCGAGCTCGTGCTCGGGATCGATGCCCGTGTCCACGCCGATGCACCTGCCCGGGTCGACCATCTGCCACCTCGTTGCTTGTATCACCCAACTAGTTGCTCGGTACAAGCATCCATCTCGGTCCAGCGGATTGCAAGTGAGTTCCGGGTCTCACTCCACTGTGGAGTGGTACGCACACGCGCAGTGGGTGTTACCGGCGGGTAGCCACTCGGGTTACCCACCGGTAGCATCCCTCTCATGAGCCAAGACGTGTCGTTCGTCGCCGACGCCATGCGGCAGGCCGTGCCGTACGTGAAGACCACCGGCATCGAGTTCGAAGAGGTGTCCGCCGGCCGTGTCGTCGCGTCGCTGCCGGACGAGCCGACGCTGCACAACCACATCGGCGGGCCGCACGCCGCGATGATGTTCGGGCTCGGCGAGTCCGCGTCCGGCGCCGTCGTGATGGCCGCGTTCTCCGCCCACCTGGGCAAGGCCACGCCGCTCGCCGTCCGCGCGGACATCTCCTACCGGAAGATCGCGATGGGCGTGCTGCGCGCGGAGGCCGTGCTGGGCCGCTCCGCCGACGACGTCCTGGCCGAACTGGAGTCGGGCACGCGCCCCGAGTTCCCGGTGACGATCACGATCACCAACGCCGAGGGTGTGACCACCGGCGAGATGACCGTCGTCTGGACGCTCAAGCCCGCCCGCTGAACTGGGCATCTCCGTATTTCAGTTCGGTCTACCCGTGAACCGGTCCGAGGCGAATACGTAACCTTGGCCACACCGGCGATCTAGGGCACCATTCGGGGCCATGTCGGGGTGGAGAGCTGTGTGCGGTGTCCTGCTGGTCGCGCTGACCGCGGGCTGCGCGACGCAGGTGCAGCAGTCGACTCCCGTCGCCGTCGAGAAACCGGTCGAGAACACCCCGGTCACGACGTCGGCGTCGGTGCCGCCCGCCCAGCTCGACCTCACCGTCGCCTCGATCGTCGACGGCCGCGCGGTGATGCTCTCCGACGGCACGAAAGCCGAGGTCAGCGGCCTCGCCCAGCCCGGTCCGTGCTGGGCCGGGGCCGCCACCGGCTTCGCCCGGAGCATGCTGCTGAACCAGCAGGTCCGCTACGACCGGGCCACCGGCGCGCTCAGCCTCGCCGACGGCACCGACTACGCGTTGCTCGCGCTGGGCAACGGCGCCGGGCGCACCGCGGGCACGCCGACGCCCGCGCAGAAGGAAGCCGAAGTGGTCGCGCAACGGGTCCCGATGGGGCTCTGGGGCTCGCCGTGCGGCGGCAAGGACGCCACCGAGACCCCGGCCGCTCCCCCGCCACCGCCGCCTCCTCCGCCGGTCGTCACGACGACGAAGCCGAAGGTGACCACCACGCGGCCCAGGCCGCCGGTGTTCTTCGCGACCTGCGACGACGCCCGCCGCGCCGGCGCCGCGCCGCTCTACTGGGGCCAGCCGGGCTACCGCGTGGAGCTCGACGAGAACCGCAACGGCATCGCGTGCGAGTCGCGCTACCGCTAATAACCTCAGCGGCATGAAGCTGGACAAGGCTGCCGTCGACTACACCCCGGCCGACGCCGGTTCCCTCGCGAAGAGCGCGGAGGACCTCGGCTACGACGGGTTCTGGCTCGCCGAGACGAAGCACGACCCGTTCCTCGCGCTGGCGGGCGCCGCCGTGGTGACCGAGCGGATCGAGCTCGGCACGGCGATCGCGGTGGCGTTCGCCCGCAACCCCATGACCGTCGCCACCACCGCGAACGACCTGCGGCTGGTGTCCGGGGGCCGGTTCAACCTCGGCCTGGGCTCGCAGGTCGAGGCGCACATCACCAAGCGGTTCGCGATGCCGTGGAGCAGGCCGGCCGCGCGCATGCGCGAGTTCGTGCTCGCGATCCGCGCGATCTGGCACGCGTGGGAGACGGGCGAGCGGCTGGCGTTCCGCGGCGAGTTCTACAAGCACACGCTGATGACGCCGTTCTTCGATCCCGGACCGAACCCGCACGGCGCCGCGCCGATCTACCTCGCGGGCGTCGGCGAACGGATGACGGAGGTGGCGGGCGAGGTCGCGGACGGCTTCCTGTGCCACAACTTCACGACCGAGCGGTACCTGCGCGAGGTGACGCTGCCCGCGCTGGAACGCGGACGGGCCAAGGCGGGCAAGACGCTGGAGGGCTTCGAGATCAGCGGACCCGTGTTCGCCGCGACGAACGACGAGGAGGTCGCCGACGTCAAGCGGCAGATCGCGTTCTACGGGTCGACGCCCGCGTACCGGCCGGTTCTGGACCTGCACGGGTGGGGCGCGCTGCACGAGGAGCTGCACCGCAGGTCGCGGCGGCAGCAGTGGGCGGAGATGAGCGAGCTGATCACCGACGAGGTGTTGCACGAGTTCTGCGTCGTCGGCTCCCGGGAGACCGTCGCGGCCGCGCTTCTGGACCGCTACGGCGACGTCGTCACCCGGATCTCACCGTCCGGCGAGGTTCACCGGCCGGAGAAGTGACTCAGTCCCTGGCGGGCCAGCTCGGCGTGGAAACCGACGAGCTCGGCGCGCACTCGGGCGACTCCCCTCTTGCGTATCCACCTGCGTCTTCCGACGTTCGCGGCGGTCAGGGCGAAGGGTGACGCCAAGAGCGTCAGGACCAGCATCGTGATCATGTTCGTCTCCTAGGGGTTGCCATCTGACAACGACCAATCGAGACGCCGCTTACGCCATCAGCACGAACGCCACCCGAGTGGAGCAAAGTCACCGACAGCAAGTCAGTTCTTGACTAATTTTGTTTTCGGTGTGACGCTGGCGGCATGTTCGAAGTGGCGGTGATCGAGGACCCGTCCGCGGCCGAGGTGTCGCTGGACCCCGTGCGAGCGAGGCTGCTCGCGGAGCTGGCAGAGCCGGGATCGGCGACGATGCTCGCCGCGAAGGTCGGCCTGCCCAGGCAGAAGGTGAACTACCACCTGCGCACGCTGGAGCAGCACGGCCTGGTGGAACTCGTCGAGGAACGGCGCAAGGGCAACGTCAACGAGCGCCTGCTGCAGGCGACGGCGGCCTCCTACGTCATCTCCCCGACGGCGCTCGCGGCCGTGCAGCCCGACCCGGCGCGCTCCCCCGACCGGTTGTCCGCGCGGTGGCTGCTCGCGGTCTCGGCGAGGCTGGTCCGCGACGTCGGCACGTTGATCACGGGCGCGACCAGGGCGAAGAAGCGCCTCGCCACCTTCGCGCTGGACGGCGAGATCCGCTTCGCGACCGCCGCGGACCGCGCCGCGTTCGCCGAGGAGCTCGCCGGCGCCGTGACACAGCTCGTCGCGAAGTACCACGACGAACAGGCCGAGGGAGGGCGCCCGCACCGAGTCGTCGTCGCCCTGCACCCCAGCGTGAACGCCGCCGCGAAGGAAGAGGACGAGTCATGACCCACGAGTTCGAGATCAGCAAGGAAGTCGAGGTCGAGGGCACCCCGGACGAGGTCTGGGACGCCATCGCCACGGGCCCCGGCATCGACTCGTGGTTCATGGGCCCGCACACCGTCGACGGGCGCCTCGGCGGCCGCATGACGCTCGACCTGGGCTTCTTCCAGGAGTCCTCGACGATCACGGCCTGGGAACCGGGCAAGCGCCTCGCGCACGAGAGCGACAAGGGCGAGGACGGCACGTTCCACGCGATGGAGTACCTGGTCGAGGGCCGCGACCAGGGCTCGACGGTCCTGCGGTTCGTGCACACCGGGATCCTCGCCGACGGCTGGGGCGACGAGTTCGTCGACCAGCAGTCGCACGGCTGGGACATGTACCTGTTCACGCTGGGCCAGTACGTGCGGCACTTCGCGGGCCGGCCGGGCACCTACGTGTTCGCGCAGGCCCCGTCCGAACAGCCGGACGACGCCTGGCCCCGCCTGGCCGCGGCCCTCGGCGTGCCCGCGGACTTCGCCGTCGGCGACGAGGTGGTGCTGGAACCGTTCGGCATCAAGGGCGTCGTCGACTACGGCGTGCCCGGCGTGTTCTTGGGCGTGCGCGGCGCAGAAGGCCTCTACCGCTTCCACGGCACGCACGCCGTCGGGCACCACGTGTTCGGTGACGCGACTGGCCAGGCCGAGAAGTGGCAGGGCTTCCTGGCTCAGGCGCTGGGACAGGCCTCGTAGACGTAGTCGGGGTGTCCGTACGACACCAGGTTCCGGTCGCGGAGGATGACGGACCTCTTCCCGCCGCGATCGGAGCACGACTTCTGGAACGCCTCGTCGGAGTACTCGATCTCGAAGACCTTCTCGCTGAACGCCTCCGCGTACGGCCCGCACTCGCCGTTCGCCTGGCAGTTCTCGGCGATGGCGAAGTCGAAGCCGATGTACTTCTTGCCCGAGTCGCCCAGCTCGTGACCGTTCTTCTGCGCGACGGCCAGCCCCTTCTCGTGGGCGTGCCGCACGAACGCCTTCATGAACTCCTTGGTGGCGTTGAGGTCGAACGCCCCACCGGCCCGCGTGTGCGAGTCGAGGTTGTCCGCCTCGATCGCCTGGAAGCGCGAGAGCTTGCAGCCCTCGATCCACTTCTTCTGGATGTCGAGGATGCGGCCGCGCTTGTCGGCGGTGGAGATGTCGAGGATGCCCTCGTCCCACTCGGGGTCGATCGCCGGCTCGCCGTCCGGGTTCTTCACCAGCAGGTCCAGGTGGTGCTGCTTCCACCAGCTGAGGCTGCCGTCCATCGGGTCCGGCTGCGTCTGCAGGGCGTTGAGGTAGCAGACGTTGTAGCGGTCGCCCACCGGGAACTGGCCCCGGTCCCGCACCACGACCTTGACCCGCGCCTCCGGCTGGTAGACCGCGCCGATCTGGTAGTCGAACTTCGCGCCGGACGGCGGCAGTTCGACGGGAGGCGTTTCGGGTTCGCTCGAGCACGAGGCGACGAGCAGGAGCAGGGCGGCGAGGGCCGCGACTGGCTTCATGCGCGGCAGTCTGCCACTCGGGCCGTGATGAACTCGTCCGACAATCGGAGTACTCCATCCAGTCCCCGCCAGTTGTGCCGTTGAGCGGCCATGATCGACCGCGGGGACGGGTAAGCCCTTCCCATGCGGTGGTTGCTGCTGATCTTCCTGCTGACCGGCTGTACGGCGTTGCCCCTCTCCTCGGCCCCGACGGGCCCGCAGGTGGACCGCGTACCGGCCGGCACCCTCGACGCCGTGACGGCGCGCACCTCCCTGGCAGCACTGCCGGTGGCCACACCGGGCAGGCTCGACGGCTACGTGCGCGACTGCGACGACGGCAAGGCGTGCGTCTTCGGCCAGCCGTGGTTCGACGCCGACGGCGACGGCTGCGACCAGCGCAGCCAGGTCCTGGCCCGCGACCTGACGAACGTCGAGCGCAAGCAGGGCCGCTGCGGCGTGCAGTCCGGCACGCTCGACGACCCGTACACCGGCTCGCAGATCTCCGGCACGTCGAAGATCCAGATCGACCACGTGGTGCCGCTGGCGGAGATGTGGCGCAGCGGGGCCGCGGCGTGGCCGCAGGACAAGCGGGTGGCGGCGGCGAACGACCTGCGCAACCTCGTCGCCGTGTCGGGCAAGGTGAACCAGTCGAAGAGCGACAAGACCCCTGACGAGTGGATGCCGCCCAATTCGGGATATGCGTGTTCGTACGGGCGGATGTACGTGACGGTGAAAACGGCTTATGGGTTGAGCGTGGCTCCGGCGGAACGTTCGGCAATGGAGCAGGCGCTCGCGAGTTGCGGCTGAGAACAGCAGAAGGGGCAACTCACAAGTTTACATGGCCATACGTCTCAACCAACCACCAAACGGCAAAGAACCCAATAACA
>NZ_JBHXCW010000208.1:0-13684 GCF_042725365.1 Lentzea sp. NPDC060358
CTCTTCGCGTGTCCGACTCACCCCGGAGCGAAACGACGGGGACCCCGGCCCCTTCCCCAGGGCCGGGGTCGCACGTGTCAGGGTGTGCTGTGTCTCAGGTGGACCGTCCTAACGGGATGGCTGTGGGGTTACGCGGCGGGGGCCGTCACGCCGGGGGGCAGGCACTCGACGTTGCGCTTGCCGTTGGGCTGGATCACGAACCAGGTCTTGCCGACACCCTGGCCCTTCCAGGTGCCCGGGCCCGGGTCCAGCGAGTACGAGTAGAGGGGCCAGCCGTCGACCGCGACCTGCTTCTTGCCGTCGGCGCGGGTGATCAGCGAGACCAGCTTCGAGTCGACGCCCTCGAGCTGCGGGACCGTGTCGGACAGCAGCGGCGGCCACGTCACGGCGCACTGGTCGTTGCAGTTCGACTTGCCCTCGGGCTTCGGGGTGTCCTTGTCGAAGCGGTACATCGTCCGGCCGTCGCCGTCCTGGATGACCTGGCCCATCTTCTCGACCGACTTGCCGACCAGCTTCAGCGAGCTGACCGGGGCCGCGGCCGGGGGCTGTGCTGCGGGTTGCGCTGCGGGGGTTTCCGGCGCCTGCTGCTGAACAGGGGTCTCGGGCGCCGCGGCGGGCTCCTGGAGTACCGGGGGCTGACCCACGTCGCCGTAGTCACCGAGGACGCCCAGGTCGGTTTCGGTCTGTGCCACCGGCTTGGAGTTCGTGCCACTTCCCGTGGCGCTCCAGACACCCAGACCCAGCACAACTGCCAGTCCCGCGGCGAGCCCGATGGCAATGCGGTTACGTCGGATCACACTCATGTCCTCCTTGTCCATCCGTTCGCTCTATCGAGGCCATACGGGCGGGGTTGCGTCTCGGTTCAGAAACGAACCGAACCTCTTGCCGTCCCGAACGTCGGGGGAATCGGGTCTTGCGGGAGGTGCAGGGTGGTCGTCGCTGGTCAGCTGGCAGGAGTGGCCGAACGGGTGCTGGGTTCGCCCCTGCCGATCGGAATTCGGGCGTGGGACGGCAGCGTCGCCGGGCCCCAGGACGGGACCGTGCTCGTGATCCGGTCCCGGGACGCGCTGCGGCGGCTCGTGTGGAGTCCGAACGAGCTGGGGCTCGCGCGCGCGTACGTGAGCGGGGAGCTCGACGTGGAGGGAGACCTCGCCGAGGGGCTCTCGCAGATCTGGGGGCTCGTGCGCCGGGGCGTCACGCGGCGGCCGCGGATCTCGGAGGTCGCGCGGCTCGCGCTGCGGTTGAAGGTGCTCGGGCGCAACCCCGAAGCGCCGAAGGAGGAGGCGCGGCTGAGCGGTGCGCTGCACACCAAGAGCCGCGACCGGGACGCCATTTCGCACCACTACGACCTGAGCAACGCGTTCTACCAGCTCGTGCTCGACCCGAGCATGGCCTACTCGTGCGCGTACTTCACGGCCGAGGACGAGCCGCTGGAGCAGGCGCAGCACAACAAGCTGGACCTCGTGTGCCGCAAGCTCGACCTGCGGCCGGGGATGCGGCTGCTCGACGTCGGCTGCGGGTGGGGGTCGATGATCATCCACGCCGCGAAGCACTACGGCGTGCACGCGACGGGTGTGACGATCTCCGCCCAGCAGCGCGCGCACATCCTCGGGCGCATCGAGGCCGAGGGGTTGCAGGGGCGCGTCGAGGTGCGGTTGCAGGACTACCGCGAGGTGCGCGACGAGCCGTTCGACGCGATCTCCACGATCGAGATGGGCGAGCACGTCGGCGAGAGCAACTACCCCGAGTACGCCTCGACGCTGCACCGGCTGCTCAAGCCCGAGGGACGCCTGCTGCTGCAGCAGATGTCGCGTGGCCGCAACGCACCCGGCGGTGGCGCGTTCATCGAGTCGTACGTCGCGCCGGACATGCACATGCGACCGGTCTCGCAGACGACGGGCTTCCTGGAGTCCGCCGGGCTGGAGATCCGCGACGTGCACGCGTTGCGGGAGCACTACGTCTGGACAGTGCGGGCGTGGGCCGACACGCTGGAGCAGCGGTGGGACGAGGTCGTCGCGCTCGTCGGCGAGGGGCAGGCGCGGGTCTGGCGGCTGTACCTCGCGGGCGGCGCGCTGACGTTCGAGGAGGGACGGATGGGCGTGGACCAGATCCTCGCGGTGCGCAGGAGTGAGACCGGTCGCAGCGGCATGCCGCGGGTGCGTCGTGAGCTGGTGGCCCGGTGAGCTTCCTGATCAGCTTCGTCGTCGTGGTCGCGCTGCTCAGCGGCCTGTTCCTCTACGCGGACGCCCGCAAGCGCTACGACCTGATCGACTCCGTGTGGGGCCCCGGCTTCGCCGTGATCGCCGTGGTCACGCTGCTGTTCGCGGACGGGGAACCGAGCCGGCAGTGGCTCGTGGCGGCGCTGACGGTCGTGTGGGGCGTGCGCCTGGGCGTGCACATCCACCTGCGCAACCGCACGAAGGACGAGGATCCGCGCTACCAGGACATCCTCAAGCGCGCCAAGGGAAATCCGCGCCTGCGGATGTACCGGGTCTACCTGGTCCAGGCCGTCATGATGTGGATCGTCTCGCTGCCCGTGCAGGCCGCCGCCCACCTCGACGCCCCTTTCGGGGTGCTGGACTGGGCGGGCGCCGCCGTGTGGGTGGTCGGCTTCGCCTTCGAGGCCGTGGGCGACTGGCAGCTCTCGCGGTTCCGGGCTGACCCGGCGAACAAGGGCGCGGTCATGGACCGCGGGTTGTGGCGCTACACCAGGCACCCGAACTACTTCGGCGACGCCGTCGTGTGGTGGGGCCTGTACCTGTTCGCGCTGCACTCGTGGCAGGGCGCGCTCACGGTCGTGGGCCCGGTCGTCATGACGTGGCTGCTCGCGAAGGGCACCGGCAAGCCGTTGCTGGAGAAGGACATCGTGTCGCGCCGGCCCGGGTACGCGGACTACGTGAAGCGCACGAGCGGGTTCGTGCCGCTGCCGCCGAAGAAGCTCGTGGGCTGAACCGGGGAGGGACGTGCACGTCACAGCCTCCGTCCGGCGGGCGCGCGCGGGTTAGTGTTGGTGGGTGGGCAACGACATCTCCTTCCCGCGCCAACACGCGCGCACCCAGCGGTTCACCCTCGGCGCACCGAGGACCTTCTCGGTGTCGGCGGACGGGGCACGCGTCTTCTTCCTCCGTCCCGCCACGGCCACGAGCCGGGCGAACGGGCTCTGGGAGCTGAACACGGCCACCGGCGTCGAGCGGCTGCTCGCCGACCCGGTGACGCTGCTGACCGACCAGGAGGACCTGCCGGCCGAGGAGAAGGCGCGCCGCGAACGCACGCGCGAGTCCGGTGCGGGCATCGTCGGCTACGCGCTCTCGGGTGACGCGCGTGTCGCGTCGTTCGCGTTGTCCGGGCGCCTGTTCGTGGCCGACCTGGTGGACGGGGCCGCGCGCGAGCTGCCGACCGGCGGCGGTGTCATCGACCCGCGTGTCGACCCGACCGGTGAGCGGGTCGCCTACGTCGCGCAGGGCGCGCTGCGGGTGGTCGAGCTGAGCTCCGGCGAGGACCGCGCCGTCGCCGAACCGGACGGCGAGGACGTGACGTTCGGCCTCGCCGAGTTCATCGCGGCCGAGGAGATGTCGCGCTACCGCGGCTACTGGTGGGCACCGGACGGCCGGCACCTGCTCGCCGCGCGCGTGGACAACGCGCCGGTGCAGCGCTGGTACATCGCCGACCCGGCGAACCCCGCCACGGTGGCGACCGAGATCGCGTACCCGTCGGCGGGCACGGCGAACGCCCTGGTGTCGCTGCACGTCGTGGCGCTGGACGGCACCTCCGTGCCGGTGGCGCTGGAGTTCGACTACCTCAACGCCGTGCACTGGTCGTCCGGTGGCGCCCCGCTCGTCACGACGCAGACCCGCGACCAGCGCACTCGCACGACCTACTCGCTCGCCCCCGGGACCGGGGTGGCCACCGAGGTCGCCGTCGAGACCGACCCGACGTGGCTCGAGGTCACCGACGGGGCGCCGGCGTGGACCCCGGACGGCCGCCTCGTGCGGATCGTCGGCGAGGGCGACGAGTACGCGCTGAAGGTCGGCGACGACGTGCTCACGAGCGGCTTGCAGGTGCGCCGGGTGCTCGACATCGCCGACGACTCGGTGCTGATCGCCGCGTCGGAGGACGACCCGACGGTGACGCACGTCTACTCGGTCGGCGGCGAGGTCACCCGGCTGTCCACGGAGGACGGTGTGAACTCCGCGGTTCGGGGCGGTGGCACGGTTGTGCTGCTGTCGGCCACTGTGGACTCGTTCGGCACGAAGGTCAGCGTCGGCGACCACGTGGTCGAGTCGTACGCGGACACCCCGATGATCAAGGCGGCCCCGCGCCTGCTGACGCTCGGCGAGCGCGCGCTGCGCGCCGCGCTGCTGCTGCCGTCCGGCCACGTGCCGGGCACGAAGCTCCCGGTGCTGATGGACCCGTACGGCGGTCCGCACGCGCAGCGCGTCGTGGCGGCGCAGAACATCTACCTGACCCCGCAGTGGCTGGCCGACCAGGGCTTCGCCGTCCTCGTGGTCGACGGCAGGGGCACTCCCGGCCGCGGTCTCGCGTGGGAGCGCGCGATCGCGTTCGACTTCGCCGGCGCCACCCTGGAGGACCAGGTCGACGCCCTGCACGCGGCCGCGGACGTGGAGCCCGACCTCGACCTCTCGCGCGTCGCGATCCGCGGCTGGTCCTACGGCGGCTACCTGGCGGCGTTGGCGGTCCTGCGCCGCCCGGACGTCTTCCACGCGGGCATCGCGGGCGCCCCGGTCACCGACTGGCGCCTCTACGACACCCACTACACCGAGCGCTACCTCGGCGACCCGGCCGACAGGCCCGAGGTCTACGACTCGAACTCGCTCATCGCCGACGCGGACAAGCTCGCCCGCCCGTTGATGATCATCCACGGCCTGGCCGACGACAACGTGGTGGCCGCGCACACGCTGCGCCTGTCCAGCGCCCTGCTGGCCGCCGGTCGCCCGCACACCGTGCTGCCGCTCTCGGGCGTCACGCACATGACCCCGCAGGAACAGGTCGCCGAGAACCTGCTCCTGCTGCAGGTCGAGTTCCTGAAGCAGTCGCTCGGCTGATCCCGCCGCGTGCTGGGTGGTGGCGAGTCCCCTGGAACCCGGGAACGCCCCGACGCCGGTGGTGGAGGTAGTCGGTCCACTGTGGAGTAATGCGCGAAGGGGCGCCTCCCGCGAACGGGAGACGCCCCTTGCCGGCAGAACGGGCTCAGGCCAGTGACTGCCGCACCCGGTAGGGCGGAATGCTGTTGCCCACCAGCGCCAGGTCGTCGATCGACTCCGGCTGGTACCCGGCCGTGGCGAGCCGCTCGACCATCAGCGCCGTCGGGTCCTCGACGACGTCCGCACGGCCGAACAGGTACGCCCACTCGTGCTCGTCGGAGCCGTAGTAGGCGACCGTGTCGAACACCTCGTTGAACCGCTGCCACGAGCGGATCAGCGTGGTGTTGCGCCACATGGTCTGGCAGCCGGACTGGTTGACGACGACACCGCCGGGACGCAGCAGCGCCTTGCACATGCGCAGGAAGTCCGCGCCGTACAGGCGGTTGTGCTGCGCCTCCTCCTCACGCTCGTCGGGCAGGTCCACCAGCACGATGTCGTACTTCTCCGACGTCGTGCGGATGTACTCGAACCCGTCGATGTACTGCACGCGGATCGGGCCCTCGCCCTTCTCGGCGGCGGCCAGTTCCTCGAGCGTGTAGCCGTAGGGCAGGTGCTCGGCGCACAGCTTCACGGCCTGCTCGTCGATGTCGATGTGGTCGACGACCGCCGCACCGTGCTCGACGGCCATCTGGCACACGACGCCCTCGGAGGAACCGATGACCAGCACGCGCTCGACGGTGTCGGCCAGCAGCAGCGCCGGCACCATCAGGGCCTCGTGGTAGGTCAGCTGGCTGAACTCCGTCGACTGGCGGTCGTTGTCGCAGAACAACGACACGCCCTGGGCGGTGCGGGCGATCACCAGGTGCTGGAAGTCGGTCTTGGTGTCGACCAGCACCTCGTCCACTCGCCAGTGGCGGGTCATGCCCTCGGCGAGCGGCTCGTTGATCGTGTTCACGCGACATGCTCCTTGACGCCACGAGTGACGAGGTCCGTGCTCACGTGAGCGGCGCCCAGGGCGTCAGCGAGTAGCTGGACGGCCAGCGCGGGTTTCGCACGAGTACCGCAGGTGAACACGTCGACGAACACCGACCCCACTTCGGGATAGGTGTGGATCGACGCATGGGATTCCGACAGCAGGGCCAGCACGGTGACTCCTTGGGGATCGAACTTCTTGGAGATCACCTCCAGCACGGTTGCGTCGGCCTGCGTGAGAACCTCACCAAGGGCGTGCTTCAGGAACTGCTCGTCGTCGAGCAGATCGGCACTCACACCCGAGAGCTCTGCAAGTACGTGCTGTCCCGCGAACAAACCGACGGTCTCCTCGGTCTGACAGGGCGCTTCGGACATCAATCACTCCAAACTATGTGATGTGCAAACGGTCTTAGATGCAGTACGTGGCCAGCGGCGGGAAGCCGTTGAAGCACACGGACGAATAGGAGGAGGTGTAGGCACCGGCGTGGAGGATGTCCACGTGGTCGCCCGCCTTCAGGTCCAGCGGCAGGTCGTAGCGAGTGTGCTGGTAGATCACGTCGTCCGCGTCGCACGTCGGCCCCGCCAGCACGACCGGACCGGTCTCGCCGCCGTCGCGCGAGGTCCGCAGCCGGTAGGCGATCGCCTCGCCCTCGGTCTCGGCGAGGCCCTGGTAGCGGCCGATGTCGAGGTAGACCCAGCGGCGTTCGTCCGAATAGGACTTGCGCGACACGAGCACCACGGACGAACGGATCATCCCCGCCTCCGCCGAGATCGCCCGGCCGGGTTCGATCATGACCCGCGGGCGCGCCGCGCCGAAGTGCCGCGCGATCGAGGCGTCGATGGCGGCGGCGAAGGCCTCGAGCGAGGGCGTGGCTGCCTGGTAGACCGCGGGAAGCCCGCCGCCCAGGTTCACCGTCGTCGTCTCGATGCCCTCCGCGCGCAGCTTCGCCGCGATCAGCGCCGCGTCGGCGATGCCGGAGTCCCAGCCCTCGACGGACAGCTGTTGCGACCCCGCGTGGAACGCGACGCCGAGAGGAACGAGCCCCAACTCGTGCGCCAGCCGCAAGAGATCCGTCGCCATCTCCGGATCGCAGCCGAACTTGTTGCCGAACGGGTAGGTGGAACCCTTGCCGTGGACGAGGATCCGCACGAGGACGGACGAACCGGGCGCGTGCTCGGCGACGAACCGGACGTCCTGCTCGCTGTCGGACACGAACATCCGCACACCGCGCGAGAACGCGTGGGCGATGTCCACCGCCTTCTTGATGGGGTTGCTGTAGGAGATCGACGCCGGCGCGGCACCGCGCTCCAGGCAGAGGTCGATCTCCGCCGGGGATGCCACGTCGAAGTGCGCGCCCTCGCCGGCCAGCGCGCCCACCACGTCGGACTCGGGGTTCGACTTGACGGCGTAGAAGATGTCGATGGACGGCATGGCCGCGTGAATTGCCTGGTAGCGCGCGCGAATCGTCTTGAGGTCGATCACCAGACACGGTGTCGACGGGTTCTCCTGGTCCAGGAAACGCCGAATACGAGCCTCTGCCTCGTTGCGCCGGTCGACGGCGAAGCTCTCGGTCATTTCCCCAGGGGTCCCCCTTCATCCGCCTCGCGTTCCGCACGCGGGCACGGCCGTCCACTCTACGGCCTGGACACCGCAAGTGCGCAATCCCGGAGGGCCGAGTGTGATTTAACCGGCAGAACGCAGCTCGACCACCGTGATGTCCGGGGGCGCGCCCACGCGCACCGGAGGCCCCCAGAAACCCGCTCCACGACTGACGTACAGCCACGTGTCGTCCACCTTCGACAGCCCCGCGACGCTGGGCTGCTGCGCCGGCACCACGAAGTTGAACGGCACCATCTGCCCGCCGTGCGTGTGGCCGGACAACTGCAGGTCGACGCCGCGTGCGGACGCGTCGGCGACCTGCACGGGCTGGTGCGCCAGCAGGACGACCGGGTTGGCGGTGTCGCGCCCGGTGAAGGCGCGGTCGAAGTCCGGGCCGTCGTCGTAGGACTTGCCGGTCACGTCGTTCACGCCGACGAGCTCGATGCCGCCGGCCACCGTCAACCCCTCGTTGCGCAACGGGTTCACGCCGAGCCGGTCGAGCTCCGCGATCCACTGCTCGTGCCCGGAGAAGTACTCGTGGTTGCCGGTGACGAAGAAGCTGCCGTGCCTGGACACCAGGTCCCGCAGCGGCGCGGCGGCCTCGCCCAGCTCGGCGACGGTGCCGTCGACCAGGTCGCCGACGATCGCGACGAGGTCGGCCTCCTGCTCGTTGATCATCCGCACGATCCGCTCGGTGTGCGACCGGCCGAGCAGCGGGCCCAGGTGGATGTCGCTCACGACCGCGATCCGGAAGCCGGACAACGAGGTCTGGAGCTTGTCCAGCGTCACGGGCACGTTCAGCAGCTTCGGGTCGCCCAGCGCCTGCGTCATGCCGTAGCCGACCACGCCGCCCGCCGCGATGCCTGAGCCGATCGCGACCGACCGCGCGATGAACAGCCGCCGCGACGGGTCGGGCACGACCTCGACCGGGTCGACGGGGTCGGGACCGGCGCCGGCGGGCACCGGCGCCGCGGTGGCGCGGCGGAGCAGGACGCGGCGCGGGATCTCCGCGATGCCCAGCGCGATCGCCAGGTAGAACAGCAGGGCGAGCCACACGAAGCCCGGCCAGGCGAGGAACTTCGCTTGCTCCGGCGAGACGCTGCGGGAGACCGCCAGCGCCCCCATCAGCACCAGGAACGCGCCGATGATCGCGACGGTGCCGGTGCGGCGGCCGACCGTGCGCGGGCGCGTCGTGTCCACGACCAGCCGGCGCCAGAGGTACAGGTGGCCCAGGGCGACCGGGACGCCGAGGAGCAAAAGGAAAATCACGACACCAGTATGCGTTTCGAGAAGAGCGTGCAACCTGTGAGGTCCCTCGCGGCGTGACTACCCCGGCACCGCAGAAGGGGGAGACCTGATGAGTGATCGGGACGCCGCGTTCCAGGAGTACTTCGCGGCTCGTTCCGACGCCATGCGCGGCACGGCCTACCTGCTGTGCGGTGACTGGCATCGCGCGGAGGACCTCGTGCAGCAGGCCTTCACCAAGCTGTACCCGGCCTGGCGGAGGATCGAGCGGCACGAGGCGCTGGACGCCTACACCAGGCAGGTCCTGGTGCGGACGTTCCTGTCCGAGCGGCGGCGCGGGTGGTTCCGGTTCGAGTCGGCGACGGACGACGTCGGCGACGCGGTCGCCCCGCCGGGGGTCTTCCCGGAGGAGCGGGTGGTGCTGCTGGAGGCGCTGGCGAAGGTGCCGCCGAAGCAACGCGCGTGCCTCGTCCTGCGGTACTGGGAGGACATGTCCGTCGAACGGACGGCCGCGGTCCTCAGGTGTTCGGAAGGAACAGTCAAGAGCCAGGCCGCGCGGGGGCTGCAGACGCTGCGCGGCCTGCTCACACAGCAGGAGAGGGTTCGATGAACGAACAGGACCTCAGGAACGCCTTCCAGGACGTGGTGGTGGCGAGCAGCCCGCCGCCTCCGATGGATCCGGGCACCGCGCTCGACCAGGCGCGCAGGGCCCGGTCCCGTAGGCGGTCGTCGCTGGTCGGGGCCGCCGTCGCGGTGCTCGTGGCGGGGCTCGGCGTCGGGTCGGCCGTGGCGCTGAACCCGCAGCTCGGCCGGCAGCTCGTGGCGGGCGCGGGCAACGTGCTGCCCTCGTCGGTGTGGGGCCCCGAGTGGCCGGCCGGCCAGACCGACCGCACCGCGGCGAACGGGCCGCAGGCGGACCGGGCGGCGAAGCTGCTCGAGGAGCTGAAGGGCGCGGTGCCGGCCGGGTACGACGCACCGCAGCTGCGCTACCGGGACCCCGCCTACACGGGCGACATGCAGCGGACCCAGGGCCAGGTGACGTCCAACCGAGGGGAGAGCCCGGAGGTCTGGGAGTACATGGCCCAGACGCCGGTGCGCAAGAACGGCCGGGTGGGCCGGCTGCTCGCCGAAGTGTCCACGCCCGACCCGTCGGCGCCCGCGGACCCGTGCGCGCTGGCGAAGTCGTTCTGGGGCATGGGCGGGCAGTGCCGGGTGTACGACGTCGGGGGCCTGCAGGTCGGCGTCGTGCAGAACAACCCCAGCGGCCGCGACCAGTTCGACAGGTGGGCGAGCTACCGCGCGAAGGACGGCTCGACCGTGACCATCGCGCAGGACGACGCCTACGAGGGCGGCGGCTACCCGGTGCTCGAGGAGCCGGTCTTCACCGAGCAGCAGCTGGCCGAGCTGGCGACGGACCCGCGGTTCCGCGTCGGCGGCTGACGCACGTGCGATGACAGGGGGCGGTCGTCCGTGACCGCCCTCTCCCATTCACCCTTCCGGGTGTTTTGGCAGGTAGAGTGCCGCCCGCAATGCGGACTCTGCTCATCGACAACTACGACTCCTTCACGTTCAACCTCTTCCAGCACCTGGCCGAGGTGAACGGCGCCGAGCCCGTGGTCGTCCCCCACGACGACCCGCGCTTCCGGCTTGTCGCGCTGCGGTCGTTCGACAACGTGGTGATCTCGCCGGGACCCGGCCGGCCGGGCAACCCCGCGGACTTCGGCCTCTGCCGCGCGGTGATCGACCACGCCGAGATCCCGTTGCTGGGTGTCTGCCTCGGCCATCAGGGTCTGTGTCTGTCTTACGGCGCGACCGTCGGTCCTGCGCCCGTTCCGCGCCACGGGATCATCTCGCCGGTCACGCACACGGGCGTCGACGTGTTCGCCGGGTTGCCGTCGCCGTTCGACGTCGTGCGGTACCACTCGCTGGCGGTCACGGACCTGCCTCCCGCGCTGGAGGCCATCGCGTGGAGCGACGACTCCGTGCTGATGGGCGTGCGCGCCCTCGACCGGCCGGCGTGGGGCGTGCAGTTCCACCCCGAGTCGATCTGCACCGAGCACGGGCGCGAACTGCTCGCGAACTTCGCCGCGCTGACCCCGACCAGGACGGCCGCCGTGCCGGAACCCGTGCTGGTTCGCCCCGAGCCCCAGAAGCGCCCTGTGCACGTGCGCAAGCTCGACCTGGTCGTCGACGCGGAGCAGGCGTTCGCGGCGCTCCACGGGGCCTCTGGGACCGCGTTCTGGCTGGACAGCGGAGCCGGCGGCCGGTTCTCGTTCATGGGCGACGCCTCCGGACCCCTCGCGCGCATAGCGCAGTACTCGGTGCCGGACCAGGAACTCACCCTCGACGGCGTGCGGATGCCGTGCCCGTCCTTCTTCTCGTGGCTGGACGAGGACCTCGCCCGGTGGGGCGTCGAGCAGCCGGACGTGCCGTTCGACTTCGCACTGGGATGGGTCGGCTACCTCGGTTACGAGCTGAAAGCGGAGTGCGGCGGCGACTTCGCCCATCGCGCGGAACAGCCCGACGCGTCGTTCGTGTTCGCCGACCGCGCGGTGGTCATCGACCACGACGGCGAATGCGTCCATTTGATGTCGCTGACCGACGACTCCTGGTTCGGAGAAGTTTCGAAACTTCTCACCGGCCTCAGCCCTTTGGGTGAGCCTTCCCGTCCGGTCGCCGGTGACGCGACGTTGCGGCATCCGCGCGCGCAGTACCTGAAGCTGATCAGCGCCTGCCAGGAAGCGATCACGGCGGGGGAGACCTACGAGGTCTGCCTGACGAACATGATGTCGTGGCGCGCCGACCTCGACCCGTGGGCCGCTTATCGGCTGCTTCGCGCCGCAAATCCCGTTCCGTTCGGCGCGTTGCTGCGATTCGGTGACCTGACCGTGCTCAGCACGTCACCCGAACGATTTATGCGGATCGACCGAGAGGGAGTCGTCGAGTCGTCGCCGATCAAGGGAACGCGCCCCCGAGGCATCGATGAGGCCGACGACGAGATGTTGCGCACAACGTTGGCGCGTTCGGTCAAGGACCGCGCCGAGAACCTGATGATCGTGGACCTCGTCCGCAACGATCTCGGCACCTGCGCGCAAGTCGGTTCCGTCGAGGTGACGCGGTTGTTCGACGTCGAGACGTATGCGACCGTGCACCAATTGGTGAGCACCGTGCGCGCCCGACTTCGGCCGGACAGTTCTGCAGTGCGATGTGTTCGAGCCGCGTTTCCGGGTGGTTCGATGACCGGTGCGCCGAAGATCCGGACCATGCAGATCCTCGACGGGTTGGAAGCCGGTCCACGCGGCGTGTACTCCGGAGCGCTCGGATACTTCTCGCTCAACGGAGCAGCCGACTTCAGCATCGTCATCCGAACGCTGGTCGCGAACGGCGACCAGGTCAGTTTCGGCGTCGGCGGAGCAGTCATCTCACTGTCCGACGCCGACGAGGAATTCGAGGAGACAGCGGTCAAGGCCACTGCGGCGTCACGCCTGTTCGGAGCGGACTTTCCCGGCCGTTGATCCGCGTTCCGGGGGAAGGTGTGAACGAACCGGGAAGTAGTGATCCCGAAGGGTTAACACGTCGGCCGGCGGCCCGGCCGACGTGTGGAAACCTCGCGCGTCCGCGCAGGTCAGGAGGCGTGAGCTTCCTGGAACTGCACAACCAGGTTCTGCGGAATGCGACCGCGGTCCGAGATCTGGTGCCCCTGTGCACGAGCCCAGTCACGAATGCGCTGGGCCTCAGCCTTGTCGCTGGCCTTCACCGTGGACTTGCCGGTGCCCTTGCGCTGCTTGCGGCCACCCGCACGACGGGCCTTGGCGACGAAGTCCGCCAGCGACTCGCGAAGCCGCTCCGCATTTCCCTTCGACAGGTCGATGGCGTACTCGACACCGTCAAGTGCGAAGGTCACGGTCTCGTCGGCTTCTCCGCCGTCGAGGTCGTCGATGAGTTGGACGACGGTCTGCTGTGCCACTGTTCCTCCGTTGGGTACTCACACAGCACGCGGATCCTCGACGTAACCACGTGCTCCGGCAACACCATAGTCCACATGAGGAAAAACGGCGAACCTTTCGCCGCTAAAATGTGACCCCAACCGCCCGGTCGGGTCATTTACCCGGTAAACCGCACGGGTGTTACGGGTCCAAAATGTGGCGCTAGTCGTCTCACTTCGGACCACCGGATGGGCTTGCTGGCCGCTTGCGCATTCCCGCTGACGGAGCAGCCGTTGCACATAACGCACCCCCAACCGGTGCAGGTATCCTCGACATACCCGCCAGGGGTAGGGAAGGTCAGGAGCCGATGCACGGGTACACCGCGGACAAGGACGCATACCTCAAGCGACTGCGCCGCATCGAGGGACAGATCCGCGGCCTCCAGCGCATGGTCGAGAACGACGAATACTGCATCGACGTCCTCACGCAGATCAGCGCCGCCACCAAGGCGCTGCAGGCGGTGTCCCTCGGCCTGCTCGACGAGCACCTCAAGCATTGTGTCGCCCAAGCCGCCGCAGAAGGCGGACCCGTCGCCGAGGAGAAGCTCGCCGAAGCCTCCGCGGCCATCGGCAGGCTCGTCAGGTCCTAGGGTCCCGCGAGAAACCAGCTGGAGAGATCCGCTAGAGTTCACCCTGCTACGCCCCCGTAGCCCAATCGGCAGAGGCAGCGGACTCAAAATCCGTCCAGTGTGCGTTCGAGTCGCACCGGGGGCACGAGCTTCGGGCGAGGTATGTCTGCGGAAAGCGCAGACCTTACCTCGCCCGTGGTGTTTTCTGGGG
>NZ_JBHXCW010000209.1:0-13590 GCF_042725365.1 Lentzea sp. NPDC060358
CCGCCGAAAAGCGTGGCGGTTTGACACCCCTGACCTGGTGCAGCGAGTGCTGGGCACGGCTCGTGACGGGACCACCCCACCGGAACCTTCTGTTTCAAGCCGAAGCCGGACTGCTCGGCTTCGCCATCGCTTGGCTCGCCTTCGGCTTCGTTTACACGCCCATCGGGTGCCAGACCGTCTTCGTCTCCAGGTAGGCGCGGATTCGCGACAGGTCTGGCGTGGCCGCGAAGTCCTCGCCCGTCTTGTTCCGCAGCACTCGCTTCACCGTGCCCGCCGCACTCCGCTCCAGGTCCGTGCGGATCGACTCCGGTGCGCCGGTCAGGTCCAGTGCGTTCACGTCCGCGTGCGATGCGAGCCACGGGGCGATCTCGGCGGTGCGGCCGGTGATGATGTTGACCACGCCGCCGGGCACGTCGCTCGTGGCCAGGACCTCGGACAGGGTGATCGCGGGCAGCGGGCGGTCCTGTGAGGTGATGACCACGGCCGTGTTGCCGCTTGCGATCACCGGTGCGATCACGGACACCAGGCCCAGCAGTGACGACTGCTGGGGTGCGAGCACCGCCACCACGCCCGTCGGTTCCGGGGTGGAGAAGGAGAAGTACGGGCCTGCCACGGGGTTCGACGAACCCAGGACCGCCGCGATCTTGTCCGTCCAGCCCGCGTACCAGACCCAGCGGTCGATCGCGGTGTCCACCAGGGACTCGGCCTTCTTCGCCGACACGCCCTCCGAGGCCGCCACCTCGGTGGTGAACTGGTCGCGGCGGCCCTCCAGGACCTCGGCCACCCGGTACAGGACCTGGCCCCGGTTGTACGCCGTGGCTCCCGCCCAGCCGCCGAAGGCCTTGCGGGCCGCGGAGACCGCGTCGCGGGCGTCCTTGCGGGAGCCCTGGGCGGCGTTGGCCAGGAACGTGCCCTTCGAGTCGGTCACCGGGTAGCTGCGGCCCGACTCCGAGCGCGGGAACTTGCCGCCGATGTAGAGCTTGTAGGTCTTCGCGACCGTGACGCGATCAGACATCGAGGTAGGCCTCCAGACCGGTGCGGCCGCCCTCACGGCCGAAGCCCGACTCCTGGTAGCCGCCGAACGGCGCGGTCGGGTCGAAGCGGTTGAACGTGTTGGACCACACCACGCCGGCGCGCATCCGCTGCGCCATCCAGAGGATGCGCGAGCCCTTCTCGGTCCAGATGCCGGCGGACAGGCCGTACGGCGTGTTGTTCGCCTTGGCCACGGCCTCCTCCGGCGTGCGGAACGTCAGCACCGACAGCACCGGGCCGAAGATCTCCTCGCGGGCGATGCGCATCGCCTGCGACACGCCCGAGAACACCGTGGGGGCGAAGTAGAAGCCCTTGTCCGGCAACGGGCACGACGACGTCCAGCGCTCGGCGCCCTCGGCCTCGCCCGACTCGGTCAGCTCCTTGATCTTGGCGAGCTGCTCGCGCGAGTTGATCGCGCCGACGTCGGTGTTCTTGTCCAGCGGGTCGCCGACGCGCAGCGTGCTGACGCGGGCGTGCAGCTTCTCGACGAGCTCCTCGGCGATCGACTCCTGCACCAGCAGGCGTGACCCGGCGCAGCAGACGTGGCCCTGGTTGAAGAAGATGCCGTTGACGATGCCCTCGACGGCCTGGTCGAGCGGGGCGTCGTCGAACACGATGTTGGCGGCCTTGCCGCCCAGTTCCAGCGTGAGCTTCTTGCCCGTGCCCGCCAGCTGCCCCTGGATGATCTTGCCGACGTCGGTCGAGCCGGTGAACGCGACCTTGTTCACGTCCGCGTGCCCGACGAGCGCGGCGCCGACGTCACCGGCGCCCGGGATGATGTTGACGACGCCCGGCGGCAGGTCGCACTGCTGGATGATGTCGGCCAGCACCAGCGCGGTGAGCGGCGTGGTCTCCGCGGGCTTGAGCACGACGGTGTTGCCGCACGCGAGCGCGGGCGCGATCTTCCACGCGGCCATCAGCAGCGGGAAGTTCCACGGGATCACCTGACCGGCCACGCCCAGCGGCTTCGGGTCCGGGCCGTAGCCCGCGTAGCCGAGCTTGTCCGCCCAGCCCGCGTGGTAGAAGAAGTGCGAGGCGGCCGTCGGGACGTCGACGTCGCGCGACTCCTTGATCGGCTTGCCGTTGTCGAGCGACTCCAGCACCGCGAGCTCGCGGCCGCGTTCCTGGATCTGCCGCGCGATCCGGTAGATGTACTTGGCGCGCTCGCTGCCCGGCATCTTCGACCACACGCGGTCGTAGGCCCTGCGGGCGGCCTTCACGGCGGTGTCCACATCGGACTCCGACGCCGTCGAGACCTCGGCCAGCACCTCCTCGGTGCCGGGGTTGATCGTCTTGAGCGGCTCGCCGGTGCCCTCGACGAACTTGCCGTCGACGAACATCTTGTACGAGGGCTTGAGGTTCGCGATGTCCCGCGACTCGGGCGCGGGGGCGTATTCCCACATGTCTACTCAGTCCACCGTCACGTAGTCCGGGCCGCTGTAGTGGCCGTCCAACTGGGTCCGCCGCTGCATGAGCAGGTCGTTCAGCAACGTCGACGCGCCGAACCGGAAGAGGTGCGGGTCGAGCCACTGCGGCCCGGCCACCTCGTGCACGGCCACCAGGTACTTGATCGCGTCCTTGGTCGCGCGGATGCCGCCCGCGGGCTTGACCCCGCGCAGCTCACCCGTCTGGTCCTTCCAGTCCCGCACCGCCTGCAGCATCACGTGCGTGACCGGCAGCGTCGCGGCGGGCTGCACCTTGCCGGTCGAGGTCTTGATGAAGTCGCCGCCGGCCAGCAGCGCGAGCCACGATGCGCGGCGCACGTTGTCGTACGTCACGAGCTCGCCGGTCTCGAGGATGACCTTGAGGTGCGCGTCCCCGCACGCCTCTTTGATCTTCACGATCTCCTCGAACACCTGCCCGTACCGGCCGGAGAGGAACGCCCCGCGGTCGATCACCATGTCGACCTCGGACGCGCCCTGCTCCACGGCGAACCGGGTGTCGGCGAGCTTGATGTCCATCGTGCTGCGGCCGCTGGGGAACGCGGTCGCGACGCTGGCGACGTTGATGCCCGTGCCCCGCAGGTCGTCGGCCGCCGTCTTCACCATGTCCGGGTAGACGCAGACCGCCGCGACCTTCGGCACGTCGGGCCGCTCGGGGTCGGGGCGCTTCGCCTTCGCGGCGAGGCTGCGCACCTTGCCGGGCGTGTCCGCGCCCTCGAGCGTGGTGAGGTCCACCATGCTGATGGCCAGGTCGATGGCCTGCAGTTTGGCGGCCTTCTTGATGCTCCGCGTGCCGAGGCCCGCGGCTCGTTGCTCGACGCCGACCTGGTCGACGCCGGGGAGCCCGTGCAGGAACCGCCGCAGCGACGATTCGTCGCGCACGGCGTCGGCCAAGGCCGACGGCGGTGTCGTGGGAGCAGCCATGCCAGGGAGTCTAAGCGGAATGGGACGCCCGTCCTAAGTGAAGGCCTTCCCGCAGCTCAGACCCCGTTTTACCGGGTGACGCGCGCCTCACTCGAGCAGTTCGCGCAGCACCTGCGACTTCTTTTTCTTCGGCCCCTTCACCTCGACGCCCGCCATGATGGCGAGCCCGGTGATCCGCACGGTCGGCGCGCCGGGGATGTGCCGGCGGCTCGGCACCCGTTCCTCGAAGGCCCCCATGAACCCGAAGCCGTCCACGTTGACGTTGATGTCGTCGGGCACCCGGATCTCGACGCCGCCCCAGAAGGCGAACACGCTGATCGTGACCTCCTGCTCGGCGAACCGGGCGTGGGTCAGGTCGAGCTCGATGCCGCCCATGATCGCGACGGCGTTGTGCATGCGCGGGACGACCCACTCGCCCTTGCGGTCGACGCCGGACCAGAATGCGACCGACACGGCGCTGCCGGACTGGCCGGGCACGACGCGGTCGCTCACCGCCGGCTGGTGCGCCGCCGACATCGGCACCATCGTGGGCTGCTGCATGCCGCTGAGCACGAGGTCGGCGGTGATGGGCGCGAGCTCGCCGTAGGTCTTGGCGGCGTAGACCGCACCCAGGCGCTCGTCCAGCTCGTGGATGTCGAGGCGGCCCTCGGCGGTCGCCTTGTGCAGCACCTGCGCGATCCGTTCCCGGTCCGCGTCCGAGGCGCGCATGTGACTCCGGTCAGCGGGTACCAGCTCGTCGCTCACCCGATCGAGTCTAGTGCGGCTACTTCCTGTTCGGTGCGTACTTGACCGTGATCGCCAGGGCCAGCACCAGGACGGCGGCGAGCGCCGACGCCAGTGCCGGGTGGTAGCCCCACGCCCTCGGCAGCACGCCGATCACCAGCCCCAGCGCGATCGACACACCCGCGATGACCAGCGGGGACTCGCACCACTGGCGTGATTGCCTCTGTTCCATCGTCATGGCGACACCTCCGCGTCTTGTCCGCCACGAGACACTTCGGTACCGCTTCGCCGGTTCTGGATTCCCGGATCGGGTTCCGCGGAGACTGGAACGGGTGGTGGGGTGCGTGACCGGTGTCAGGGGGTCGGCCGGCGCGGAGGCAGGCCCGCGGCCCGGTAGACCGCGTCCACCACGGCCATGGTCCGCACGGCGTCGTCCGCGGTGGTCGGGAACGGCTTGCCGTGCAGCACCGCGTCGGTGAACGCGTCCAGCTGGTAGGCGTAGGTGGGGCGCTTGCCGAAGGTCTCCGACGAGCTCCTGTTCCGCAGCCGCAACGACAACCGGTGGTAGGCGTGCGGGCTGAGCGGGTTGGCCACGCGCAGCGTGCCGTTCTCGCCGATGGCCTTCATCGACAGCTTGAACAGCGCCGAGGACCACATCGACGCGTGCACGGAACCCGTGTGGCCGGAGGGGAAGCGCAACGACGCGCGCATCGCCCTGTCGACGGTGGGGTCGCGCAGCAACGCCGTCGCCGAGCGCACCTCGGGCTCCTCGCCGCCGAGCAGGCGCACCATGTGGACGGCGTAACAGCCCGCGTCCATCATCGCGCCGCCCGCGAGCGCGTAGTCGTAGCGGATGTTGGAGAACACCGGCAGCGGGAAGCAGACGGACGCCTCGACGTGCCGCAGCGGCCCGAGCAGACCGGACCGCACGATCTCGTCCACGCGCGCGGCCAGCGGGTGGTAGCGGTAGTGGAATGCCTCCATCACCACGAGACCGGACGCGCCGGCGGCCTTCGCCACCTGCTCGGCCTCAGCGGCGTTGGCGGTGAACGGCTTCTCGCACAGCACGTGCTTGCCGGCCTCCAGCGCGGCGAGCGTCCACCGGCCGTGCAGGCCGTTGGGCAGCGGGTTGTAGACGGCGTCGACCGCCGGGTCCGCGAGCAGGTCCTCGTACGACCCGTGCACGCGCGGGATGCCGTGCTTGTCCGCGAACGCCTTCGCCTTCTCCGCCGACCGCGCGGCGACGGCCACGACCTCGGCGACCGTGGAGGAGCGGGCCGGGCCGATCACGGCGGTCGGCGCGATCGCGGCCGCGCCGAGCACTCCGATGCGCACGTGGTCTGTCACGCGGGCGACCCTACACCGGCGGTTAACGCTGTTCACTCCACCAGATCGGTGTCCCGGCACGGGAAGAACGGCAGCTCGTCGACCGGTGACGGGTCGGACCAGGCCCACGACTCCATCTGCCGGCGCGAGCGCCTGCCGAAGAACGCGCGCCACAGCTCGTAGCCGTCCACCTCCAGCGTGATCGGGCCGTCGCCGAGCACGCCCAGCTCGGTCTTGACGCTGACCTCCGGCAACCGGCGCGGCGTCATCCACACGAGCGTGGGCTGCCACGCGGTGTCGGGCAGGCGGTCGCGGCCGAGCGCCGCACGCAGGTCGGCCTCGTGCGTGATGGCGTCGAGCGCCAGCTGGAACGGGATGCGCGGCATCTCGGCGATCTTGTCGCCGACGGCGTTCCACTGCTCCAGCAGGTCGTCCGCGGCGACGTCCTCCCGTTCGGCGACGTGCCGGGCGGTCCACTCGTCCGACGGCGCCCCCTCCATCCGCCCGGTCACCAGATCGGACGCCGCGCCGGACAGGTGCGCGAGCACCTGGTGCACGGTCCACTCAGGACAGGCGAGCACGGTCCGCGCGAGCTCTTCGGCGCTCAGCCCCATCGTCAGGCCGACGACGCGCTGCCGTGCCTCGCGGTAGATCTGTTCGAACACCCCTTGCTCCTCCCAGCGGTTACGGTGTCGGGCATGGACGTCCTGGTGGTCGATCATCCACTCGCCAAGGCGAGACTCACAACCATGCGCGACGCGCGCACGGACAACGCCGCGTTCCGCGCCGCGTTGCAGGAACTGACCGTCATGCTGGTCTACGAAGCCATGCGCGAGGCGCCCCTGGCGGAGGACCGCACGCACACCCCGGTGGCCCGCACCACCGGCCACCGGCTGGCGAACCCGCCGCTGCTCGTGCCCGTGCTGCGCGCCGGCCTGGGCATGGCCGACCAGGCGCACAAGCTCATCCCGGACGCCCAGATGGGGTTCGTGGGGCTCGCGCGCGACGAGGACACGCTGCAGCCGACGCCGTACATGGAGTCGCTGCCGGAGGACCTCGCGGGACGGCCGGTGTTCGTGCTCGACCCGATGCTCGCGACCGGTGGCTCGATGGCCTACACGATCCGGCTGCTGACCCAGCGCGGCGCGACCGACGTGACGGCCGTGTGCGTGCTCGCGGCGCCCGAGGGCATCAACCACCTCGAGGACTCGAAGCTCCCGGTGCGGCTCGTCACCGCGTCGGTCGACGAGCGGCTCAACGACTCCGGCTTCATCGTGCCCGGCCTGGGCGACGCCGGTGACCGTCTGTACGGAGCGGTTTAGGACATACCTCCGATCGGACGTAGCAGTGGTCTAGACCTCAGGCCTATCGTGCTGTGGACCACATCGCCGCTGCCGCGATTCGACTAGGGAGTCACATGTCCAGACGGAGATGGGGTGTCGCCGCGCTCGCGGTCGGCGCCCTGTCAGCGTCGCTGGCCGTTGCGCCGGCGAACGCCGATGTCGAGACCAATGGGCACCACGGTTTCTCGAAGACCCGCACGGTCGGGTACTTCATCCAGTGGGGCGTGTACGGCCGGAACTTCCGCGTGAAGAACCTCGTCGACAGCGGGGCCGCGGCACGGCTCACGCACCTGAACTACGCCTTCGGCTTCCTCGACGAGTCGGGCAAGTGCGTGAGCGCCGACCCGTGGGCCGACTGGCAGATGCCCTTCACCGCGGAGCAATCCGTGAACGGCAAGGCCGACGAGGCCGGCCAGGTGCTGATGGGCAACCTGAACCAGCTCAAGCAGCTCAAGGCCAAATACCCCAGGCTGAAGGTGAACATCTCGCTGGGCGGCTGGACGGGCTCGCGCTACTTCTCCAACGCCGCGCTGACGCCCGAGTCGCGCGCCGCGCACGTCAGGTCGTGCACCGACATGTGGATCAAGGGCAACCTCCCCGGTCTGCCGGAGGGCGCCGCGAAGGGCGTCTTCGACGGCGTCGACCTCGACTGGGAGTGGCCCGGCAGCAACGGGAACATGGAACCGCCCAACGTGGTGCGTCCCGAGGACAAGCAGAACTTCACCAAGCTGCTCGCGGAGTACCGCAGGCAGATGGGCTGGAACCGCGACCTGACCGCGTTCCTGCCGGCCGACCCGAAGCAGGTCGACGCGGGCTTCGAGGTCGCGAAGGTGTTCTGCTACCTGACTTTCGGCACCCTGCAGGGCTACGACTACCACGGTGCCTGGGACACCCAGGCCAACCAGCAGTCCTCGCTGCGCGTGCCCAAGGGCGACCCGGCGCAGTTCGAGTTCAGCTCCGAGGTGACGGTCGACGCGTGGCTGCGCCGCGGTGCCCCGCGCTCCAAGGCCGTTCTGGGCGTTCCGTTCTACGGCCGCGGCTGGACCGGTGTCGCCCCCGGCACGCGCAACGGCCTGTTCGGCACGGGCACGCCCGCGCCGGCCACCTACGAAGCCGGCTACGAGGACTTCAAGGTCCTCAAGACGAAGCTGGCCGACCCGAGGTACCAGGTCCACCGCGACGAACGCGCCGGGTTCGCCTGGATCTACGACGGCACGACGTGGTGGACGTACGACGACGCGGCGGAGATGAAGCGCAAGGCCAGGTTCATCAACGACCGCAGGCTCGGCGGCGCGATGATCTGGTCGCTCGACGGCGACACCGCCGACGGTGAGCTCGTCAAGGCTCTCGACGGCGCCCTGAAGTAGGGGGCACCAGGGAAGAAGACGGACTGTCCTAACCGGACAGTTCAGCGGGTCCGGGGAGGTTTCGCGGCGGCCGCCTCCCCGGATTCCGCGTTTTCCGGTTCAGGCCAGCCAGCCTCTGCCGTGCGCGCGCAGCGCCAGCTCGTAGGTGGCGGCCGCGTCGACGCCGGGCGGCAGGTTCCCGTTGAGCTCCAGGCTCACCAGCCCGTGCGCGATGCCCCACATCGACAGCGCGATCCGCTCCGGGTCCTCGTCGCGGAAGACGCCCGTCTCGACCGCCCGCCGCACCGCGGAGCGCACGGGCGCGAACGTCCGGCCGGCCGCGCGGCTCATCTCCCTCGTCGGTTCGACGACCTTCGAGTAGAGCACCGAGTAGAACCGCGGGTCCGCGAGCGCGCTGCGCCGGTACGCCAGCCCGATCTGGATCAGGTCCTCGCCGGGGTCCCCGGTGACCGGCACCGCCGCGAGGTGCGCGCCGAACCGCGTGTGCGCCTCGTCGTAGAGGGCCTCGAGAAGTGCTGGTTTCCCGCCGAAGAGGGAATAGACGGCGGTAGTTGAAGTATTGACGTCCGTCGCGATTTTGCGCAGGCTCAGCGCTGCGGGTCCCGCGGTGCTCAGCAACTCGCCCGCCCGTTCGAGGAGCCGTCGTCGCAGAGCGTCGTCGTGGGTCCGGGGCCGGGGCATCGAGCAATCCTAACGGGCACTGGCCTCGGTGGTATCACATTGGTACCGTTGTCCGAATGGCGATGACCTTGCGGTTGACCGAAGAGGAGAACCTGCGGCTCGCTGAACTGGCGCAGGCCGAGGGCCGCTCCAAGCAGGAGGTCGTGCGGCTCGCGATCGCGGAGCGTTACCGGCGGATGCAGCAGGAGGAACAGCTCGGCGAGGTACTTCAGAGAGTCCTCCCCAAGTACCGAGGTCTTTTGGATAGGCTCGGATCCTCCTGACACTGTCGTACCTCTCTGATCAACTGGGTGCTGTGATCTCCTACCTCGACGCCGGGGACCTGTTAGTGCTGGCCACGGCCGTGACCGGCGGCGACCTCGTCGTCCGGGACATCGGCCTGCTGGACACCGCGGCCTACCGTCCCCGCGCCACCGTCCTCGGCGTGGAGGCGTACAACACGCTGTGGATGAAGTCCTCCGCCCTGCTCGACTCGATCGTGCGCACCCGTCCGCTGGTCGAGGGCAACTGGCGCCTCGGGTGGGTCGCCGCGGTCACCATGTGCGACATCAACGGCTACTGGATCGACGCCGACGAGGACGACGCGCTCGACCTCGTCCGCTCGCTGGGCCGTGACAAGATCGACGTGGCGGAGATGGCGGGTCACCTGGAAGCGTGGGGACTGCCGAAGGAATCTGCTTGACCTAGAGTGCACTCTAGGTCTTAGCGTCGGGTGCGTGAGTTACTCGATAGCCCAGGCCGCGCAGCGCAGCGGGTTGTCCATCGACACCTTGCGCTACTACGAACGAATCGGGCTCGTCGACCCGCCCGCACGGGACTCGGGCGGGCGTCGCAGCTACTCGGAGGACGACCTCGGCTGGCTGGCCTTCGTGACGCGCCTGCGCACGACCGGCATGCCGATCCGCATGATGCGCGAGTTCGCGCAGCTGCGACACCGCGGCGACCTCTCCGCAGGCCGCCGCAAGCAGATTCTCGTCGACCACCGCGCCGACGTCCGGGCCCGCATCGCGGAGCTGCAGACGTGCCTCGAGGTGCTCGACTACAAGATCGACCACTACGCGGTGGTCGAGCAGGACTTGGAGGCGACGGCGTGAGCCGTTCATTGGGATCGCTCGAGGTCGGGCCGCAGGGCCTCGGCTGCATGGGGATGTCGGAGTTCTACGGCGCCGGCGACGAGCAGGAGTCGATCGCGGTCGTCCACCGCGCCCTCGACCTCGGCGTCACGCTGATCGACACGGCCGACATGTACGGCCCGCACGTGAACGAGGAGCTGGTCGGCCGCGCCATCGCCGACCGGCGGTCGGAGGTCGTGCTGGCCACGAAGT
The DNA here is from genome assembly GCF_042725365.1 of Lentzea sp. NPDC060358. Taxonomy (NCBI): domain Bacteria; kingdom Bacillati; phylum Actinomycetota; class Actinomycetes; order Pseudonocardiales; family Pseudonocardiaceae; genus Lentzea; species Lentzea sp. NPDC060358. The sequence goes on from NZ_JBHXCW010000209.1 coordinate 10,164, forward strand.
TCGGCATCGTGCGGGAGGGCGGCGGCCGTTCCATCCGCGGCGACCGCGACTACGTGCGCTCGTCGGTCGAGGGGTCGCTGCGCAGGCTCGGCACCGACGTGATCGACCTGTACTACCTGCACCGCGTCCCGGCCGACACCCCGATCGAGGAGACCGTCGGCGCGATGGCCGAGCTGGTCGCCGAGGGCAAGGTGCGGCACCTCGGCCTGTCCGAGGCGGGCGCCGAGACGCTGCGCCGCGCGCACGCCGTGCACCCGATCACCGCGTTGCAGAGCGAGTGGTCGCTGTGGTCGCGCGACATCGAGACCGAGATCGTGCCCACCGCCCGCGAGCTCGGCGTCGGCCTCGTGCCCTACTCGCCGCTCGGCCGCGGCGTGCTGACCGGCCGGTTCGCCTCCGCCGCCGACTTCGGCGAGGGCGACTTCCGCGCCACCAACCCGCGGTTCTCCGGCGCGAACCTCGACGCGAACCTGAAGATGGTCGCCGAGCTGCGCGCGCTGGCCGAGGACCGCGGCGTCACGGCCGGGCAGCTCGCGCTGGCGTGGGTGCAGCACCGCGGTGACGACGTCGTGCCGATCCCGGGCACCAAGCGGATCAAGTACCTGGAGGAGAACGTCGCGGCGGCGTCGCTGGAGCTCTCCACCGACGACCTGGCCGCGATCGAGGCCGCGGTGCCGGCGTCGGCCGTGGCGGGCGACCGGTACCCCGACATGAGCAGCGTCGGGCGTTAGAACACACGTTCGAATTCATCCCCAGGGTTGTCCACAGGGTGGGGACAAGAGGCTGTGGACAACCCCGGGAATCATGTGGACAACTGGGCCGCAACCGACGCGCCGAGCTCCCAGCACGCCTGCAGGTCGGCCTTCGTCGGCGCCCCCGTGACGACCACGTGCCCGGCCGCCTTCTCCCAGCCCAACCCGGTCGTGGCGGTCTCCACGCTGCGCACTGCACCGGTCGTGTCGTCGTTGCCGTGCACGAACAAACCGAACGGACGGCCACGCGTGGAATCGAGACACGGGTAGTACACGGTGTCGAAGAAGTGCTTCAGCGCACCGCTCATGTACCCGAGGTTCGCGGGCGTGCCCAGCAGGTAGCCGTCGGCTTCGAGAACATCCACAGCGGTTGTGGACAACGCGGCGCGGCGGACCACCTCGACGCCCTCGATCTCGGGCGTGGTGGCACCGGAGAGCACGGCCTCGAACATCGCCTGCACGGCGGGCGACGGGGTGTGGTGGACGATCAACAGCCTGGACACGCCGAGCAACATAGCCCTCGTGACCCGCGCCTCCTACGACGTCGTCGCCGCCAGCTACGCCCGCCTCCTGCCCGACGCGCACGACGGCCGCCCGCTCGACGCCGCCGTCATGCGCGCGTTCGCCGAGCTCACCGAGGGGCCGGTCGGCGACCTCGGCTGCGGCACCGGCCGCATCACCCGGTACCTGCACGAGCTGGGCCTGGACGCGTTCGGCGTCGACCTCTCCGACGGCATGGTCGGCGAGGCCAGGCGCCTCCACCCGCACCTGGAGTTCACGCAGGGCGACATCACGGCCCTGGACCTGGCGGACGACAGCCTCGGCGGCGCCGTCGTCTGGTACTCCACGGTCCACATGCCCGCGAGCGACGTGCCATGGCACGAGTTCCACCGGGTCCTGCGGCCTGGCGCCCACCTCCTGCACGCCTTCAAACTGGGCAACCGCAGGGTGCACCTGCCCCACGCCTACGGCCACGACGTGGACCTCCACGTCCACTGGCACGACATGGACGAGACCGTGACGAACGCGACGGCCGCCGGGTTCGACGAGATGGCCCGGCTGCAACGTCGGAGGGGTGTGGACGAAGGGGGACCGCAGGCGTTCCTGTTGCTCCGGAAACGGAACCCCGGAGCCGGAAGCACGTCTTAACGGGTGTAAACAGGAGGGACCATGAAGACCACCGCCCTTATGACCACCAGTCCTCGTCAGCGTCGCATCACCTGGGGCTTCGGCCTTGCCGTCGGCATCGGCATGATCGGGTTCGGGCCGCTCTTCGCGTCGCTGTGGCCGGGGTTCGACCACAGCCCGTGGGACGTCAACACGATGTTGCTCGGACTCGGCGTGGGGCTCTGCACGATCGCGTACATCTTCGGGCGGATCGCCGTCGCGGCGGTCACCGAGGGGCGCCGCAACGCGGTGAGCCCGCCGACCAGAAGGGCCTACTTCGTGGCCGGCGGGGGTTTCGTCGTCGCCGCGCTGTGCCTCGCGATCGCGATGGCCGGTTGAGCCGGCCCTAGCCGACCAGCTCGGTCACCCGTTCCCGCAGCGCGGTCAGCCGGGCCCGACCGGACGCACGGGCGGACTCCAGTCCGTCCGTGACCGGTTCGACCACCTCCAGGTACGCCTTCAGCTTCGGTTCGGTGCCGGACGGGCGCACGATCACGCGCACCCCGTCGGCCGTCCACCGCAGCACGTCGGCGCCGGGGAGCAGGTCCTCGGCCGCGAAGTCCGCGGGCGGGTCCGCCCGCAGCCGCGCCATCGTCGCGCCGATCAGGCTCAGGTCGGTGTAGCGCAACGACACCTGGTCCGTCAGGTGCAGGCCGTGGTCCGCCGCGAGCTGGTCCAGCGCGTCCAGCAGCGTGCGGCCGGAGGCCTTCAGCCCGGCGGCCAGGTCCGCGGCGACGACCGCGGCCGAGATGCCGTCCTTGTCGGCGACGAAAGCGGGGTCGACGCAGTTGCCGAGCGCCTCCTCGTAGGCGAACACGAGACCTTCGCCCGCGCGCGCCAGCCACTTGAAGCCCGTCAGCGTCTCCGCGTACCGGGCGCCGTGCGCGGCGGCGATCGACTTCAGCAGCGACGACGACACGATCGTCGTCGCCACCAGCGGGTCCGCGGACTCCGTGGTGGACAGCACGAGCGAACCGAGCAGCACGCCCGTCTCGTCACCGCGCAGCATCCGCCACGTGCCGCCGTCCTTCACGCCGAGCGCGCACCGGTCCGCGTCCGGATCCAGCGCGATGGCGAGGTCCGCGTCCACCGACGCGGCGAGCGCGAGCAGCTCGTCCGACGCGCCCGGCTCCTCCGGGTTCGGGAACACCACGGTCGGGAAGTCCGGGTCCGGCACCGCCTGCGACCGCACCACGTGCACGTCGGTGAAACCCGCGCGCCGCAACGCTTCCACGGCGAACGCGCCACCGACGCCGTGCATCGGCGTCAGGGCGATCTTCAACGACCGCGCCTGGCCGGTGGGCAGCGTCGAGATCCGTTCCAGGTACGCGTCGACCTCGGCGTCCGGCACCGTCGTGAACGACGGGCTCCGCGGCACGGACACCGCCGCCGGCACCGACTCGATCGCCTTCTCGATCTCGCCGTCCGACGGCGGCACGATCTGCGAACCACCGGTCAGGTAGAGCTTGTAGCCGTTGTCCGCCGGCGGGTTGTGCGACGCCGTGATC
>NZ_JBHXCW010000210.1:0-13590 GCF_042725365.1 Lentzea sp. NPDC060358
GTCGAGGTCCGCCCCTGCCGACTACGTCGGCAGGGGCGCCAACGGCGTCTACCCCCTGCTGATCGAACCCGCGCTGCGCACGGGGCGGACGGCCTGGGTCACCGGTCACCCGGACATGCCGCACACCTTCACCGTCAACGCGGACATGGCGCGGGCGCTCGTCGTGCTCGCCGGGGACGAACGGGCGTGGGGCCGCGCGTGGCACGTGCCGTCGCCGCCCGACGTCACCCTCCGCGAACTGGCGCGGCGCTACGCCGTGGCGGCGGGACGGCCGCCGGTGAGGCTGGTCGGGCTGCCGCGCTTCGCGATGCGCGTGGCCGGGCTGGTCGTGCCGATCGCCCGGGAGGTGGCCGAGATGGACTACCGGTGGTACGCGCCGTTCCACGTGGACGCGGCGGAGACGGCGCGGACGTTCGGCCTGACCGCGACCGATCTCGACACCGCCGTCCGCGCCGAGGTCGGCTGATCAGCAGTGCTCGAACGCGTGTCCCGGGCTGCCGGGGCCGACGAGCTTCCGGTCGCGCAGGGTGGTGGTGGCGGGGCGATCCCGGTCGGCGCACACGTCCCGGAACGACCCGCGCAGGTCGTCGGTGTACTCGATGTCCATCACGTGTGCGCCGTAGACCTCGGTGTAGGAGGCGCACTCCTCCCATCGGTGGCACTCCTCGGCGACCGCGAAGTCGAAGCCGACCTCGGCGCGAGCGCGCGCTGCCTGCTCGGAGGAGTTCTTCTGCCCGATGGCGAGGTTCCGGGCGTGGGCGCGGTCCGCCAGGAGCTTGGCGTAGGCGAGGTTGTCGTCGGCGGTCAGCTTGCCGCGGGACCGCAGGTACGAGTCGAGGTTGTCGATCTCGACCGCCTGGAAGCCCTTGTCGGCGCACTGGTCGACGGTGGCGCCGATGATGCGGGCCAGGTCGGCGCGTTGGGTGTCCGTCGAGGCGTCGAGCAGGAACTCGTCCGGCCACTGGGGATCGACGACCGGCCCGCCGGCGTCGCGCAGCACGAGGTGCGCGCGCTCGGTCAGCCAGACGTCCCGGTCGCCGGGCTGTGACTGGAAACCGTTGACGTAGCAGATCGAGTACAGGCCGGCCGCGGGTGCGGCGGTGCTGTCCCGCGTCACCAGGGTCACCCCGCTCGGCGGCGGGTAGGCGGCCCCCAGCTGGTAGTCGAGCACCGCGCCGGCCGGCGGGAGCGCCACGGCCGCGCCGGAACCGGGCCGCTGATCGCCGGAGGTGGCCGGTTCCTCCGCGGAACACCCGGTGAGGACGGCCGCGGCGAGTGCTATCGCGATCACCGCGCGGACGGGGGAGGACATGGGGCCGACTGTACCGAGGTGAGTCCTGTCCGGACGACGTGTGGATCCGAAGTGGACACTCGTGGTGATCGGTTCGGTGGGGCCACACCTCGTACGCAGGCGTGGCCCCACCGCGGCAGCGGTCAGCGGCCGGGGGAACCGACGGGCTCCAGCGGACCGGGTCCGGCCGGGATCGACTCCCGTTCCGCGGCTTCCGCCGCGGCCTTCTCGCGCTCCTTGGCCCGCTCGACGCGGTAGCCGACGACCACCGTCGTGATGAGCGACAGGGAGATCAGCGCCTCGGCGAGGAAGAACGCCCCGAAGTCCACGACCGAGCCGACCGGCGGCTGACCGGGCACCGCGTTGCGCAACGGCACCAGGGCGAACAGCAGTGCTCCCATGAAGCTCATCGACGGCCACAGCAGGCCGTGCCGCCCCTTCATCGCGAACCACGCCGCGATGACCGCGGCGAGGCTCAGGAACCACATGAACACCATGATGAAGAGCGCGAACGCGAACGTGCCCACCGACCGCTCCGCCGCGGCGGAGAACATCAGGGCGTCGTTGGTCGTCTCGTTGCGCACGAGCGTGAGGCGGAAGAACGAGTCCGCGTTCACCAGCGTCACGGTGACCGGCACCGCGGTGCCGTCGACCTCGGCGGCGAAGCCGAAGTCGACCTCGTAGGAGTCGAACGGGTAGTCGGTGATCACGCCCTCGTTCATCGCCACCCGCAGGTCGGCGACGCTCGGCGTCTTGCCCGCCTTGAACGGCAGCACGTCACCCTTGACGCCGTTGGTGTAGAGGGTGACGTCCTTGGCCGGCAGGCCGTTCGCGTCGGCCAGCGCGCCCTGCGGGGACACCTCGACCTGGGCCGAGATCTCCTGCAGGACCGCGTCGGTCTTCTGGACGAAGACGCTGACGTCCAGCCGGTTCGCCGAGGTCGTGTCGCCCAGCACGATCTCCCGCTGGCCCCGGTCGCGCTCCACGAGGTAGACCATCAGGCTCCCCGCCGTGACCAGTGCGAGGAGTAGCACGAACCCGATGAGCTTCAGGGCGGGTTTCCGCCGTGGGCGCAGCTCGGTGCTCATCACAAAATCCCTTTCGAACCAACAAAACAGGGTGTGCGCGTGAGAAGTGCGCGATTCGGTCCAACTAAGTAGGACTCCTACTCATAGTGGCACTTCGGTGAACGACGGCGCAAGCGAGTCTCAAATGGACGGCAGGTGCGGACGCAACTTCATTCCGCCCTGTCCGGCGCGGACGCTCCGGCGATCGCGGTGCCGACCGCCTCGTAGTTCGCCGGCGACAGCAGTGCGTGCTGGGCGGCGGCATAGCCGTCGCGCAGCAGCTTGCCCACCCGGCTCGACTCGTACAGCGCGGTCGACCCCGCCAGTTCGTACATCGAGGTGAGCACGGCGCGCGCGGTCTCGGCCGCGTGGGCGAACGCGCCGCCCAGGGCCGCGCGCTCGGCCTCGGTCGCGGGACGCTCCTGTCCCGCGGCGGTGTCGAGCCCGTCGAGTGCGGTCCGCAGCAACGCCAGCGCGGCGTGCACGCGGGTGGCGGCCTGGCCGAGGGCGGCCTGGACGCGGGGCTGCCGGGCGACGGGCACGCCGTCGGGCCCGGTCCGCGTGTGCGCCAGCGCGGCCACCTCGTCGACGGCCGCCCGGGCGATGCCCAGCACCACGGCCGCGGCGCCGGAGCTGAGCTGGTCGGCGGCCGCGACGCGGTAGCGCCGGCGGCTGATCCGCGCGGGCGCTCCCGGCGACACCATCATCGCGGCGTCCACGGGCACGTCCACGGCGACCACGGCGTTGGTGTTCGTGCCCCGCAAACCCGTGCTGTGCCAGGTGTCGCGCACCTGCACGGCGGACCGCGGCACCAGGCAGAAGCGCACGTCCGGACCGGCGGCGGTCATCCGCGGGCGGCCGTCCTCGACGACGACGGCCAGCAGGGCGAGCCACTGGGCCGAGTCGGCGCCGCTGACGAGCTTCCACTCGCCGCTGAGCAGGAACCCGGCGCCGTCGGGCACCAGGCGGCCCGGCTGGCTCGAGTGCCCGATCAGCGGGTCGGGCCCGTCGGCCCAGATCCGCTCCACGCTCTCCTCGGGCAGGAACGCGGCGCTGAAGCCCGCGTTGAAGTTCCAGGCGGTCCAGGCCGTGGCGCCGTCGATCCGGGCGAGCCGCTCGAGCAGCGCCGCGGTCTCGGTCAGGGACAGCTCGAACCCGCCGAGCTCGCGCGGCGTCGTGAGGCGGAACGCCCCGGAGTCGCGCAGGTGACCGAGGAGCTCGTCCGGGAGCCTGCGGATCTCGTCCGCCTCGTCGCGGTACTTCTCGATCACGGGCCGGAGCGCCTCGACGAGCTCGTCGGGGGTCGTGGTGGGCTGCGGGCAGGACGGCATGACATCTCCGAGTGGTGCGGGTGGCCGGCCCGGCGGGAACGCCACCGCGGGAGCCGGCCCGGTGGTCCATCTGGTGCGCTCGCGCACCAGATGCGGGAGGCCGGCCGGAAGTTCGGAGATCGCGCTGTGTCCTGGGTCACGCCATCGGCGCGGGCTCTGGAACCGGCCGCCGGGCGTGGACCAGCCGGGCCCGTTCCACCCAGCCGGACCGCAGGTGCAGCACCCAGGCCACGCCCGGCGGGCAGTGCAGCGGGTCGTCGGGCGGGCTCGCCAGGTCGAACTCGCAGACGGTCAGGTCGCTGCTCGCGACGACGGTGGTCAGGTGGTGCCCGACCCCGTCGGCCAGGTCCTTCTCCAGGCCGCGGACGAGCAGGTCGTACCCCTCGTCCCGCATGCCCCGCGGGCCGGAGAGCGCGACGGTCGGCAGCCAGGCGGTCGCCAGCGTGGCGGTGAGGTCGCCGTGCCGCAGGGCGTGCAGCAGGTCCTGGACGTGACCGCGGCGCTCGGCGGTGAGCCGCCCGACGTCGCCGTGCGCGTCGTCGGCGGTCGCGAGGAGGGCCCGCGTCAGCTTGCCGCGCGCCTCGTGCAGCCTGCTGCGCACGGTGCCGACGGGCACGCCGCACGCCTCGGCGATGTCCTCGTAGGCCGTCACCCCGCTGAAGTGGCGCAGCACCAGGACCAGGCGCAACGGCGGCGACAGCTCCTCCATCGCGTGCCAGAGCCAGTCCCGCGTCGCCACCTGCCCCAGCACCTGCGCGGGGTCCGGTTCGGCGGAGGGCAGCACCTCGGCGAGCCCGGTGCCCAGCGGTGCGTGCACCGGAGACCGGTACCGCATCCGGCAGACGTTGCGGGCCACCGCGCGCAGCCACGAGCCCGCCGCGGCGTGGTCGCGCAGGTCGCCGATGCGGCGCAGGGCGACCAGGCACGTCTCCTGCACGGCGTCGTCGGCGTCCGGGCCGGGGCCGAGCATCGCGACGGCGATCGCGAGCAGCGCGGGCCGGTGGCGGGTCAGCAGCGTGCCGAGCGCGCTCACGTCGCCCGCCTGCGCGGCGTGCGCCAGTTCCGCGTCCACGCGGGTGTCGGGGCCGGGGGTGCCCATGGGAGCTCTCCGATTGTCCTGCGGGGCGAGCCGGTCCGGCTCGCGTTCATCCACGCATGAAGATCGGACTCCTACTTACCGCCGAATGCCGTCAATCCCGTCTCAGGTGGACCATCTCGGGTGGCGCGTCTCACAGCGCCACCATCAGGCGACGTGGCGCCGGCTCACCGGGCGGAGCCGCACGCGCCGGGCGGCGGGCCCGTCCCCGGGCTGGACGGGTGCGGGGGAGTCGCCGGAGCCGCCGGTGTCGTCGGACTCGCCGTCCCGCACCGACGCGCGGCCGCCGGGACCGCGGTGGCGGAAGTGCGTCAGCACGAGCAGGAGCAGCGCCGCGAGCAGCAACGAGTGCGACAGCACGCGGCCCGCGGTGGCGGTGCCGCTGAGCAGGTCGCTCGCGGAGTAGGGGATCAGCACCGCGACGAACGCGGCCGTGACGGGCACCATGCCCGCGGTGGCGGAGGGGCGCAGCGCGGTCCACAGCAGACCGAGGCCCAGCGCGAGGTTCCAGGCCGTGCTCTCGTTGAACAGGTGGCTGGTGTCGGCGCCGGCCGGGTGCCCGGTGTGCGCGGACGAGCCGGTGCCGAGCACCTGGGCGAGACCGAGCGTCAGCTGGGCGACCGCGACACCGCCGAGCAGGGTGCGGGGCAGCCAGCCGCGCGGCGCCACCCGCGTGATCGGCGGCGCGGCCTCGACGATCGCGGCGGTGAGGTCCGGCACCGGGGTGGCCGGCCGGACGCGCAGGGTGCGGGTCAGCGCCGTGGTGGCGTGGTGCCACTCCTGGCAGGACGTGCACGTTTCCCGGTGCGCATCCACCTCGTCGGCGGGCACGCCCTCGTCTTCCCCGTCGAGTCGCGCGGACAGGGCTTCGCGGCAGCTGCTGCAGTCCACGTACACATTGTCGTTCATCCGGCCCTCCTGGTTCCCGGCGATCTGCGAGTGGCATCGGTCCGAATGGCCGGTCGGCCGCCGCGGACCAGCCCGTTACGCTTCGGAGTCGTGAACGGTTCCGAGGACCAGGTGACCCGCTGGGCGGTGCAGGCCCGCGGGGGCGACCGGGACGCCCTGGAGCGGTTCGTCCGGGCGACCCAGCGCGACGTGTGGCGGTTCGTCGCCCACCTCGAGGACGTCGGCGTGGCGGACGACCTGACCCAGGAGACGTTCCTGCGCGCGCTGTCGGGCCTGCGGTACTTCGAGGCGAGGTCCTCGGCGACGACGTGGCTGCTCTCGATCGCCCGCCGGGTCGTGGTCGACCAGGTGCGCAGGGCGCGGTCGCGGCCCCGCGTCTCGCCGGAGGTCGACTGGGTGCGGGCGGTGGACCGCGAGCGGGGCGTCTCCTCCGGCTTCACCGACGTCGTCGAGCTGAACCTGCTGCTCGACGGGCTCACCGCCGAACGCCGGGAGGCCCTGGTGCTCACCCAGGTCCTCGGGCTGGGCTACGCCGAGGCGGCCCAGGTCGCCGACTGCCCGATCGGCACGATCCGCTCGCGCGTCGCGCGGGCGCGCGAGGACCTGCTCGCGGCCGCCGGGAGCGACGCCAGCGAGACCGGCTGAGACGCCGGGGTCCCCGGTGAACCGCGGCGCGGTCCGGTCCGTAAGCCCGGACATGAGGGTGCGCCGCGACGACGCTGAGATCACCGGCTACGCGCTCCGGGCGCGTGCGGGCGACCGTGCCGCCGCGGAGGCGTTCGTGCGCGCCACGCAGGCCGACGTGTGGCGGTTCGTCGCCCACCTCGCGGCCGACGTGCGGCTCGCGGACGACCTCGCCCAGGAGACCTACCTGCGGGCGTTGCCGGCGCTGGCCCGGTTCGAGGGCCGCTCACCCGCCCGCACCTGGCTGCTCGCCGTGGCACGGCGGGTGGTCGCCGACCACATCCGGTCCCTGCGCTCCCGGCCCCGCCCGCACGACGGCGCGGACGTCGCGGAGCAGGTCGAGCCGGGCTTCGCCGAGGACGTCGTGCTGACCGAGCTCGTCGGCTCGCTCGACCCCGAGCGGCGCACGGCGTTCGTGCTGACCCAGTTGCTGGGCCTGTCCTACGCCGATGCCGCCGAGGTCTGCGACTGCCCGGTCGGGACCATCCGGTCGCGGGTCGCCAGGGCGCGCGAGGACCTCGTCACCGCGATCGAGGACGACCGGACGGGCCGGCGCGTGTCCTGAGCACGGTCACCCGGCCGTGCGCAGCCGCGGGCTGTTCGCGACGACCAACAGCTACATGGCCGCGCCCGCGATGGCATCGAGGTCGTCGCGGACCGGCACGACGTCGGCGGACACCGGGGAGTCAGAGCGGGGTCGGCGGGTGCGGCGCCCCCTCGACGTGGATCCACCGCGCGCCGCGGTCGACGTGGCAGTCCCAGCCCGGCGGGAGCTCCTGCAGGTAGGCGACGGCCGCGGCGGTGAGGACCACCTCCCCGGCACCGGGCCCGCGGGTGACGCCGTCCGGCTCGTCCAGCCCGCAGAGGAAGTCCGCGTGGACCTGGTCGAGGACGGCGCGGTAGCGCCGCGGGTCGCCGGCCGCCGCCCTGGCAGCCCGTCGTGATCGTTCCGGTCCGGTGGCCATGTGCGTCCTCCCGCCTCGATCACAGCCCACCGGGGCCGCCGGGGGACAGGCCACGGCCCGGCCGTTCGTGGCCGGTCCCTCCCACCAGGCGCGACAGCGCCGCCGTTCGATTCGAAACCGCCGTCGAACAGCCGGAATCGTTGCGCCGCCACGACCGCCTGCCCCACAGTGCGGACATGAGAACCGCGGCGACCGCCCTCGTCCTCGTGCTCGCGGGCGGCCTGCCGGCCCCCGCGCGAGCCGCCGCGTGGGAGGACGTGATCACCCCGGGCTCCTTCGGGAGCTACGGCGCGCTGGAGTCGGAGTGGAACTACCGCTACCCGTGGGGTTCCGACCACAACGGCTCCGCCCGCATGTACGCGAGCGCCTCCGACCACAACCACGTGTCGCTGTCCGGCGGCGTGCTCACGATCAAGGCGACCCGGATCACCTGGGACGAGGGCACCAGCGGCGCCGACCCGCACCTGCCCATCCGCTACCACTCCGGCGCCGTGCACGCCAAGGAACACGTGGTCGTGACGGACCAGTTCCCGAACTGGGAGGTCAAGGGCGAGTTCCAGGCCCCCTCCGCCCGCGGCACCTGGCCCGCCTTCTGGCTCACCGGCGTGAACAGCTGGCCGCCGGAGAGCGACGTCCTCGAGTTCAAGGGCGACAACCGGAACTGGTTCAACACCTTCCGCAGCTCGAGCGACGTGTCGAGCTCGGTCGTCGGCGTGTCCTCGCCCGGCTCCTGGCACACCTACCGGGCCTGGATCACCAAGGTCAACGCCACCGACGTCGACATCCACTACTACCTCGACGGCCGGTGGGTCGCCCAGCACTCGGCGCGCAACTTCGCCGGCAAGCCGCTGTGGGTGATCCTCAACCTGCAGATGGAGGGCTCGTCCGGCAGCCCGGGGCCGACGGCGGAGACGCTCTACCGGGCGCGCAACGTCTACATCGGACGGACGAGGGCCTGAGCGGCCCGCCGGTCGCGCGGCCCGCGGGGGCCTAAGCTGGCGATCATGACCAGGAACCGGTGGACCGCCAGCGACCTCCCCGACCTGACCGGCCGCACCGCGGTCGTGACCGGAGCGGCCAGCGGGGTCGGCCGCGGCACCGCGGGAGCCCTCGCCGCGGCCGGAGCGCGAGTGGTGCTCGCCGTGCGCGACGTCGCCGCCGGCGAACGGGCGGCGGCCGCCATGCGCGGCACCACCGAGGTCCGCGAGCTCGACCTCGCGAGCCTCGCGTCGGTGCGCGCGTTCGCCGGGGGCTGGCAGGGCGAGATCGACGTCCTGGTCAACAACGCCGGGGTGGCGATGACCCCGCACGGCCACACCGCGGACGGGTTCGAGCTCCAGTTCGGCACCAACCACCTCGGCCACTTCGCGCTGACCACCCTGCTGCTGCCCTCGATCACCGACCGGGTGGTGACCGTCGCGTCCGGCGCGCACCGGGCCGGGGTGCTCGACCTCGACGACCTCGACTTCGCCCGCTCCGGCTACTCCCCGGTGCGGGCCTACGGCCGGTCGAAGCTCGCGAACCTGCTGTTCACCCTGGAGCTGGAGCGGCGGTGCCGCGAGGCCGGGTCACGGGTGCGCGCGCTGTCGTCGCACCCCGGCTACACCGCGTCCAACCTGGGGACCAAGGGGCGCAACAAGCACCTGGTCAAGATCGTGCACCTGGCCGGCCGCTACCTCGCGCAGACCGAGCTGGAGGGCGCGCTGCCGTCGCTGTACGCGGCGACCCAGGACCTGCCGGGCGCGAGCTACGTCGGCCCGGACGGCCGGTTCGAGCTGCACGGCCACCCCGCGCTGGTCGGCCGGTCGGCCGCGGCCAGCGACCCGGTGCTGGCGCGGCGGCTGTGGGAGGAGTCGGAACGGCTCACCGGCGTCACGTTCCCGCCGCTCGCGAGGTCCTGAACCGGGCCTCGGCGAGCAGCCGCAGCGCGGTCGCCAGCCAGCGCAGGTCCTCGGTGGCGTCCGGCGCCGAGTCCTGGCCCCGCACCCGGCCGACGAGGCGGCGGTACCGCTCCGCGCCCGCGTCGAGGCCCGCCTCCAGGGACGTCAGCACCTCCCGCGGGTCGGCGTCGCCGACGAGCGCCGAGACCAGCTCCGCACCGGCGGGACCGTCCGGTGTCACGCCCGCCGCCCTGGCCTTCGCCACCTCCCCGACGATCTGGCGGGCCCACCAGATGGACGCGCCGGGCGGTGCCGTGCGGCCGGGCGCGGGGGTGGTGAGCTCCAGGAACGTGCCGAGCCGCGCCCGGAAGTCCCGGGTCCTGCAGCAGTTCCGCCAGCTCGATCCAGGCGTCGACCTGGTCGGGTGCGGGGTCGTCCGGCAGGTCGATGCGCAGTGCGGCGACCCGGTCGCGCAGAGCCGGGTCCAGGTCGAGCCGGCCGAACACCTCGGCCTTGAAGTCGTCGACGATCTCGGTGCGTTCGGCGGTGGACAGGCGTGCCAGGCGGTTCATCAGTGCGGTCTCCTCGAGGGTGGATCGGCGTTTCGCCACGGTGGACAGCACCGCCCGGCTCACCTTGAGCGCGCGGATCCGCGCGTCGATCGCGGTCACGTGCGCCGCGGCGACGCCGGCGACCGTCCCGCCGCGGTCGAGCACCCGGCGCACGTCGTCGAGCCCCAGGCCCAGTTCGCGCAGGGTGGTGATCAGCCCCACGCGGGCCGCGCACGCGGCGTCGTAGAGCCGGTAGCCACCCGCGGAACGGCCCGCCGGGGTGATGACGCCCTCGGTGGACCAGAAGCGCAGGGTGCGCGCCGGCACCCCGGTGCGGCGGGCGAGCTCGCCGATGGTGAGCAGGCCGGTGCGTTCGTCCATGAACGCATCCTGAACCTTTCAGCCGCTGCAAGGTCAACGGCCGAAACCGTCCGCCGGAGCGGCCGGCCGGGTCACGAGCAGGTCCAGGCCTGTCGTGGTCGCGACAGAACGGTTGTACCGCTGTCCTGCAGCGGATAGCGTGGAAGACGTAAAACGATCATGTGAAGAGGCACGTCACCAGGCCCCGGCCCGGGGCTGTGGCTCGTGCCGGCGCTGCACGGCCGGCTGAGGGGAGTTCACGATGGAGCACCAGTCGAACGAGGCCGCTGATCTTCCCTCTTCGAGCACCGTCGACCACGACGGCATCGCGGTGGTCGCACTCGCCGGCGAACTGGACATGAAGACCTCGAAGACCTCGCTCGCGGACACCCTCCTCGTGCTCGATCGCCGGCCGGAGGGAATCGTCGTCGACCTCCACGAGGTGACGTTCTTCGGGTCCGCCGGCATCAGCCTGCTCGTCTCCGTCCGGAGGGAGGCCGAGGTGCAGGGCGTTCCCTTCGGCGTCGTGGCGAGCAGGGCCGTGATGAGGTCCTTGACCGCGAGCGGCATGAGCACGCGGCTGCCGTTGTTCCCGACCGCGGACGACGCGGTCGCCGCCCTGCGCGGGTCGTCCGCTCCGGCGCAGGACTGACGGGGCCGGGCGGCCGTTCCCGAGCGCGGACTCCTCCCCGTCCTAGGGCAGGTAGGAGTCCGGCGGCAGCTGCAGGGCGATCGTGATCAGCGAGTGCACCCGCGTGGCGATGACCGCGAGCAGGCCCTGCATCTCCGGTGCGGCGCCGTCGGCCGCGGTCTGCAGCGTCTGCAGGTCGACGTCGATGCGGTCGAGGATCGCCGCCACGTCGGCCTGGCGCGCCGTCAGCGCCGTCGAGATCTCGTCCAGGGGAACTCCGTGGACTTCCAGACGTTGAACCAGGTGGATCCGGTCGACGTCGGCGGGGGAGTAGAGCCGGTAGTTCGACGCGGTCCGCTGAGCTGGACTGATCAGCCCGAGCGTCGTGTAGTAGTCGACGGTGCGGATGCTGACGCCGGCTCGCGCGGCGAGTTCGCCGATCTTGAGCAACGCTTCGCTCACGTGCACCTCCCATCGGCAACCATACAGTGCCACGTGCTACTGTCGGAAACATGCCTGATGAAGCCGACGTGGACGGCTGCAGTAGTACGCCGGGGCGAGCCCGGCGAACCGTGACCAGTGCCGCGAGTGCGGCATGTTGATCCTCTCCGGCCTGCTGGCGATCGTGGCGCTCACCGCCGCCACCGGCTACTTCGTGGCCCAGGAGTTCGCGTACATGGCGGTCGACCGCGGTCGGCTGCAGCAGATGAGCGAGGCGGGCGACAAGGCCGCCGACCGCGCGCTGCGCGTGACGCAGAAGCTGTCGTTCATGCTCTCCGGTGCCCAGTTCGGCATCACCGTCACCGCGCTGCTGGTCGGCTACGTCGCCGAGCCGCTGCTCGGCACGGGCCTCGTGAACCTGCTCGGGTTGCCCGAGTCGTTCGGCGTCCCGCTGGCCATGGCCGCGGCGCTGATCTTCGCGACGGTCGTGCAGATGGTGCTCGGCGAGCTGCTGCCGAAGAACCTCGCGATCGCGAAGCCCGAGGCGCTGGCGAAGTGGCTCGCCTCCTCGACGCTCGTCTACCTCAAGATCGCGGGGCCGATCATCCGGCTCTTCGACGCGACGGCGAACAAACTGCTGCGCTCGATCGGGATCGAGCCGGTGGAGGAGCTCCCGCAGGGCGCGACGCCCGAGGACCTCAAGCAGATCGTCGGCGACGCCGGTGACCAGGGCCACCTGGACCTGGAGCTGGCGCAGCTGCTCGACCGCGGCCTCGACTTCCGCGAGCTCGTGGCCGAGCAGGCCATGACGCCGCGGGTGAACGTGCGCTCGGTGCGCGTGGACGAGCCCGCCTCGCGGGTGGTCGAGTTGCTGGACACCGGTCACTCCCGCTTTCCCGTGGTGGGCAGGGACCTCGACGACATCCGGGGTGTGGTCGGCTTGGCCGAGGTGCTGACGCTCACGCCGGAACAGCGCCCGGTCACCCCGATCGGCCAGATCGCCTCGACCGCGCTGGTCGTGCCGGCGACGCTGCCGCTCCCGGCGGTGCTGGAAAGGCTGCGCACCGAACGGCGCCAGCTCGCGTGCGTGCTGGACGAGTTCGGCGGCTTCGCCGGGATCGTCTCGCTGGAGGACCTCGCGGAGGAGCTCGTCGGTGAGATCCACGACGAGGACGACCTGGTCGAGGACGCGATCGAACGCGTCGACGACACGAGGTGGCAGGTGCCCGGCCGGATGCGCCTCGACGAGATCGAGGACGCGACCGGGGTCGCGCTGCCGGAGGACGACGCCTACGACACGGTGTCGGGCCTGGTCCTGCACCGGCTCGGCCGCACGGCCGAGGTGGGCGACCGGATCGAGGTCGGCGAGGTGACGCTGCTGGTCGGCGCGGTGTCGCGCAACGTGCCGGCCACCGTCGTGCTGACCTCGCGCGTGCCGGAGGAGGCCCGATGAGCATCGGTCTGGCCCTGGGGATCTCACTGGTCCTGCTGGCCCTCAACGCCTTCTTCGTCGCCGCCGAGTTCGCGCTGATCGCGGCCAAGCGGCACCGCCTGGAACAGGACGCCGAGACCTCCCGTGCGGCCAGGGCCGCCGTGGCGGGCGTGCGCGAGCTGTCGCTCATGCTCGCGGGCGCCCAGCTCGGCATCACGCTGTGCACCCTGGGTCTCGGCGCGCTCGCCAAGCCCGCGGTCGCGGACCTGCTCGACCCGCTGCTGCAGCTGACCGGCCTGCCGGACGCGGTCGCCTACGGCATCGCGTTCACGCTCAGCCTCGTGCTGGTCGTGTTCCTGCACATGGTCGTCGGCGAGATGGCGCCGAAGTCGTGGGCGATCTCGCACCCCGAGAAGTCCGCGCTGCTGCTGGCGCTGCCGTTTCGCGCGTTCGCCCACTCGGTCCGCTGGGTCCTCAGCGGGCTGAACTCGACGACGAACGGCCTGCTGCGGCTCATGAAGGTCGAGCCGCAGGACGAGCTCGCGCAGGCGCACCGGCCGGACGACCTGCGCATGCTCGTGCGCCAGTCCGGCGAGCACGGCCTCATCCCCGAGGGCCAGCAGCGGCTGCTGACCCGGATGCTGCAGGTGCAGAAGACGACGCTGCGCGAGGTGATGGTGTCGATCGAGGAGACCGCCACGGTCACCGAGCACACCACCGCCCGCGCGATCGAACGCCGCAGCCTGCAGTGCGGGCGGTCGCGGTTCCCGGTGAAGGACCTGCAGGGCGGCTTCGTCGGCCTGGTCCACATCCGGGAGGCGATGCGCGCCACCGCCGCGGGCACCGACCCGCGGGCGGGGGAGCTGATGGCCCCCGTGCTCACGCTGCCCGCCTCGATGCCGGTCGCCGCCGCCGTCACCGCGATGAAGGCGGACCGGGCACAGCTCGCGCT
>NZ_JBHXCW010000211.1:0-13435 GCF_042725365.1 Lentzea sp. NPDC060358
CGTGTGGGCCTTCGCGTTGCTGGCGCTGGCCGTCGTGGCGACCGTCGTCGAGACGACGGACGGGCACGTCGCGTGGATCATCGGCGTGCTGGCGTTCCCCGCTGCCGCGGTGATCGCCATCGTCCGGTACGGCTTGTACGACATCAGCCTGCTCATCCACCGGTCGTTGCTCTACGGCTCGCTGACCGTCGTGCTGCTGCTCGTGTACCTGGGCGTGATGGTCGGTGCCGGGGAGCTGTTCACCGACGACGCCGAGGTCATCGGCGTCGTCGCGGCGGGGCTGGCGTTCGCGCCGATCCGCACCTGGGTGCAGCGCCGCCTCGACCGCTGGCTGTTCGGCGTGCGCGCCGATCCCCACGCCGCGCTGTCGATGTTGAGCGAGAAGCTCGAACGGTCCCAGGACGTGCTGCCGACGGTGGCCGCCACGGTGGCCGAGTCGCTGAAGCTGCCGTACGTCGCGATCCGCGGCGGGTCGGTGCTGGCCGAGCACGGACGCAGCCGCGGGTGGCCGCAGCTGCGTTTTCCCATGACGTACCGGGGTTCGTCGGTCGGCGACCTCGTCGTGGAGCCGCGCGCGCCCGATGAACGGCTGAGCGACCGCGAGCTGAGTCTGCTCGTGGACCTCGCACGGTCCACCGCGCCCGCCGCGCAGTCCATCAAGCTGACCGCCGATCTGCAGCTCGCCCGCGAACGACTCGTGCGTGCGCGGGAAGAGGAACGGCTGCGGTTGCGCCGCGACCTGCACGACGGCGTCGGACCGGCGTTGGTCGGCATCCGGTTGCAGCTCAGGGCTTTGCGCCGGTCGTTGGGTGACGTGCTGGACCCCGTGCTGGGTGACGTCGACACCACGGCCGTCGAGGTGCGCCGGCTCGTCGACGGCCTCCGCCCGCCGATCCTCGACCAGGGCCTGGCCTTGGCCGTGCGCGACGAGGCCGCGCGGTTCAGCGGCGAACTGCGGGTCGAGGTGAACGCCGAGCCGATGGACGGCCTGTCCGCCGCCGTCGAGGTCGCCGCCTACCGGATCGTCGCGGAGGCCCTGACCAACACCGCCCGGCACTCCGGCGCCACGACGTGCTCGATCACCGTCCGCGCCGACGGCGACCTGGTCGTCGAGATCGTCGACGACGGGCGCGGGGTCGCCGCCGAGTCCAAGCCGGGGGTCGGGCTGGAGTCCATGCGAGAACGCTGCGCGGAGCTCGGTGGATCGTGCACAGTGGGACCCGCGGAACCGCACGGCACCAGGGTGGTGGCGCGGATCCCGCTGGAGGCCCAATGACCCGGGTTGTGATCGCGGACGACCACCCGGTGTTCCGGCGCGGCCTGAAAGCGCTGCTGGACGGCGAGGACGGCCTCGACGTGGTGGGCGAGGCGGCGGACGGCCTGTCCGCCGTCGCGGTCGCGCTGGACCTGGCGCCGGACGTCGTCGTGATGGACCTGCACATGCCGTCGCTGGGCGGCGTGGACGCGGCGAAGCGGATCCTCGACGTGCTGCCGTCCGTGGGCGTCCTCGTGCTGACGATGCACGAGGACGACGAACTGGTCTTCGCCGCGATGAAGGCCGGCGCCCGCGGCTACCTCGTGAAGACGACCGACGACGACGAGATCGTGCGGGCCGTGCAGGCCATAGGAGCCGGCGAGGCGATCTTCAGCGCCACCATCGCCCAGCGCATGATGGGCTACTTCACCGCGATCTCGTCGTCGAAGGCCGTCATCTTCCCGCAGCTCACCGACCGCGAACGGGACGTGCTGGAGCTGATGGCGTCGGGCCTCGACAACGCGTCGATCGCTCTCCGGCTGAGCCTGTCGGGCAAGACCGTGCGCAACCGCGTGTCGTCGATCTTCTCGAAGCTCCAGGTGGCCGACCGCGCGCAGGCGATAGTGCGCGCCCGCGAAGCCGGTCTGGGAAGTCCCCGCTGAGTCGGGACACCGGTCACCTGACCGCGGGACAGGGTCCTCGGTTGGATCGGCGGTATCCGCCGAAGGGGGCCCGATGGACATCACCTGGGACGTCGCACACGCGCGGCTCAGCCACGACCGCATGCTGCACATCGCCCGAGCGCTCATCTCGATGCGCCCGGACACCGTCACGCTGGGCGGCGGTGACCCGCTGGACGTGCCCGGCCTGTTCGAGATCGTCGACGAGTTCCGCCTGGCCGGCATCGAGGTGGTGCTGCGCACGTCCGGCAAGTCGATGCACCCGTCGATGGTGCGCACGCTGCTGCAGTCGTGCGCGCGCATCGAGGTGTGCGCCATGTCGTTCACCCACGCCATGCACGCGTTGCGCCTGCTGGACATCGGCGCGTCGAAGCTGGACTCGTTCGCCGCCTTCGGCCTGGACGCCACCGGCATCCGGCGCGGGTTCGACCGGCTGGAGGAGTTCTGCGCCACCACGGCCTTCGAGCTGCCGCGGCTCGGGTTCATCGCGTTCAGCGAGTCGATCGGGTCGGACCACGGGCAGTACCTGCAGTCGCTCGCGCCGCAGACCGTGCGGGTGACGGTGGAGACCGCGGACACGTCGGTGGTCAGAGCGAGTTGAGCAGGGCGCGCCAGGCCGGGAGGGAGAACGCGAGTGCGTCGCCGCTCGCGTTCTTCGTGTCGCGGACGAGGGCGTCGTGGGAGAGCGACACCTCGACGCAATCGCCCGATCCGTTGGCCGTGCTGTAGCTGCTCTTACGCCAGATCCGTTCGCCGGGCATGGAAGTCCTCTCGCAGTCCACTGACGTACTCCGCCAGCTTGCTCCGAGATTGTTCAGGATCCAAGGCCACGGCATCCAACCGGTTGAACATCCTCCTGGCCCGTTTGACGGCGGTGTCGTCCTGCGCGAACACCTGGGCCATGTCGGTCTCGCTGAACACCACCGGCTGCGCCTTGTCGAACTCGTACAGCGTCAGCTTCGACTGGGGAACGGTCCTGACGTTCGCCGGCACGACGCGGAGGACGTGGGTCTTGAAGAGGAGCCGCAGGTACTGGCTCTCCATCACCACCGCATCTCCCACCAGCGTCTGCAAGGCCAGCTCGTGCACGTAGAACAGGCACTCCGGCCGGTACACCCGGTGAAGGATCGACTGCCGCTCGACACGAGCCTGGACGAAAGCCTCGACATCCTCCGGCGCCTCGATCCCACCCTCTCTGAGCAGGGCGCGGGCGTACTCCCGCGTCTGGAGGAGGCCCGGCAGCACGATCACCTCGTACGAGGTGATCGTGTGCGCTTTCGCCTCGGTCATCGCGAGTGTGCGCAGGTTCTCGGGCAGCTGCACGAAATAGGCGTCGAAGGCGTGGCGGTAGCGGCTGCGGAACTCCTCCAGGTACTCGAGGTTCTTGCCGCACGTCGCCACCCACTGCACGAGGTCGACCTCGGTCGCCCGCACTTTGCCGTGCTCGATGTTCGACACCTTGCTCGGATCCCAGCCGAGATGGGCTGCCATCGCGCGGCCGGAGAACGACGTGGCCGACTCCCTCAGCCGGCGCAGCTCGTCGCCGAGGTCCCGGCTGCAGGCGGTGGATGCGATCGTGGTCATTCCTGCGAAGCTAATCCTTGGGGACGCCCCATGCACCGGCTCGTTCGGGTGAAAACGCCGCTAAAAAACCCCGCCCCGAGCTGCGAAAACGTCCTCGACAGGCTGCATAGCGCCGAGGGCCAGCCGCAGCAGCACACGGGCCTTGCGCGGGCACAGCCATCCGGCCATGACCACCCCGCGGGCGATCAGGTCCGACTCCGACCCGGCGAAGCCGTAGGTGGAGCGGAACGTCGTCCCGGCCCCGGTCCGCGACGCCACCACCACCGGGAACGCCGCCCGTGAGATCGCCTCCGCCATCCCCGCGGACACGTGCCCGACCCCGGACGCCGCGACCACCACACCGCGGACGTTGAGCCAGTCGAGCAGTGACCCGTCATCGTCCACAGTGGCCTCGACGAGCGGGACGGCCGGTGCGTCGAGGGGCCGCGGCAGCGCGGGCAGCCGGTGAGCGGGGTGGAAGTACTGCGGCGCACCCTCCACCACCAGCCCGAGCGGGCCGGGGAACGACTCGAAGGCGTTGGGGAGGCTGCTGTGCGTCTTGCGCACCCACCGGGCGGCGTGGACGGAGTCGTTGAGCACCAGCACCGCGCCGCGGCCGCGCGAGTTCGGGGCGCCGGCGACCGCGACGGCGGCGGCGAGGTTGGCCGGGCCGTCGGCGCCGGGAAGGCCGGGGTGGCGCATGGCGCCCGTGACGACGAGGGGTTCCTCGTGCGGCCACAGGCAGTCGAAGAAGTAGGCGGTCTCTTCGAGCGTGTCGGTGCCCTGGATGACGACGACGCCCGACGCGCCTTCGCGGACCTGCTTCGAGGCCCAGTCGAAGGTCTCCAGCAGGGTCGCGAACGTCAGCGAGGCGCCGGGGATCGTGGCCAGCGTGGCGATCTCGCCGACCTCACCGACCTCCAGGCCCCGGACGAGGTCGCCCGCGCCCAGGGTCGGTGACACCGCGCCGGAGCCCGTCATCGTGATCGTGCCGCCGAGCGATGCCACCGCCACCCGTGAGTCCATGAACTCACTCTAGATCTACTGGCGCCAGTAGGTGATGTTGCGGAAACGGGCCTCCGCGCGGCCGCTGCCGTGGTGGTAGACGCCGTTCTTGAAATAGCGCGTCGCCGGGCCCTCGTCGGGGTGCGTGAGTTTCAGGGCGCCGTTGTAGTAGACCTTCACGGTGCCCGTGCCGCCCGAGACCGCGGTGTGCTCCACGCGGATCCTGAACCATTTGTTGTAAATGCCGGTGGCGATGACCTGGTTGCTGTCCTTGCGCAACGAGCCGCCGTTGACGTTGGCGACGTTGAGCATGACGTCGGTGGCGCGGGTGCCGTCCGGGCGGCTGCCGCGCAGGATCTGCACGACGGTCGGGCCGCTCACACCGGACGGGACGTAGATCTCGCCCTCCCAGGCCCGCCGGCCGCTCGAGTACTCCTGGTTGAAGCGCATCTCGGTGCGCGGGTCCGTCGGGCTGCCCTGGGTGTGGGGCTGGTCGTAGTCGTGGACCCACATCGTGTGCACGCCGCCTTCGAACTTGTAGCGGCTGCTCAGGGCGAGGTCGTAGGGCTTCTGGACGGTGTAGGTGTACGGCGCCGAGGTCCATTGCGCGGACGGCGGCTGAGCGAGGGCCTGAGCCGCCGGGGCCACGACGAGGGGTGCGGTCAACGCGAGGGCGAGCACGGAGCGTCGCGTGTGGAGTGCAGGGGTTTCCACGGTGAATCCCTCCGACTTCCAGCTAGTGGTCTGTACCACTTTGGGGCCAGGGAGGCGGAGGGATCAACAGTTTCCGGAGTTTCCGGAACAATGTTCAGGTGGAGGAACTTTTCACATTCCTGAACGCAGCTCGTCGAACGTCGGGAACTTCGTCGCGATGTCGCTGCCGGTGAAGTTGCCGATCCACCCGTCGTCGTCGTGGAAGAACCGGATCGACACGTAGTCGGGCTCGGTGCCCATGTCGAACCAGTGCGTCGTGTTCGCCGGCACGCTCAGCAGGTCGCCCGCCGTGCAGAACACGCCGTACACCTTGTCGCCGATGTGCAGGTAGAACACGCCCGCGCCACGGGCGAAGTAGCGGTCCTCGTCGTCGTCGTGCGTGTGCTCGGCGAGGAACTTGGTGCGGAACTCGACGGCCTTCGCGCGGTACTCGTCGGTGTCGGCCGGGGCCATCTCCATCGCGTCGACGTAGGTGTAGCCCTCCGTCTCGCTGACGCGCGCGATGTCGGACTCGTAGGCCTGCAACGCGTTCTCGGCGGTCACACCGTCCACCAGGGACCACCGGTGGAAGCGCACGCCGTGCTCCTTGAGCTCGGTGGCGATCTCGTCCGGGTCCGTCGTGCGGACCAGGACCTCGTCCGGGCCGGAGTCCGGCCACACCGTCAGCAGCGTCATGCGTGCCTCCCCGTAAAGATGTCCCGCGTCTCCACCTTGAAGCGCAGCAGCCACTCCAGGCATTCCAGGCGGTGCCTGGCCTGCACCAGGTCGTCGCCCCACACGTACACGCCGTGCCGCGCGACGAGCAGCGCCGGCACGCCCGGGTCGAAGCCCTTCTCGAAGGCGTCGCCCAGTTCGGCCATGTCCTGCGAGTTCCGCACGACCGGGACGACGACCTCCTCGTGGGCCTGCCGGCCGAAGCCCTTGAGCATCTCCAGGTCCTGCAACACGACGCCGCCCGGCCAGTGCTCGGCCGCGACGACCGGGGCCAGCGCGTGGACGTGCACGACGGCGCCCGCTCCGGCGACGCGGGCGATCCTGGCGTGCAGGCCCGCCTCGGCGGACGGGACCTTCGGCGAGTCGACCGCGGCGCCGTCGGCGTCGATCACCACGCTGTCCCCGGCGGTGATCTCGCCCTTGTCGACGCCGCTGACCGTGACCGCGAGCCGCAGCGGATCGCGTTGCAGGACAACGGAAAGGTTGCCCGAGGTGCCGCGCATCCAGCCCATCTGCGCGTAGCGGACGCACTCGCGGGCGAGCTCCGCGGTCACGAGAGCTCCCAGACCGTCGGGTGCGGCGTGAAGTCGGCGTTGCCGAACGGCTCACCGGCGCGCGCGACGCCGACCGTCTTCCAGCCGGCTTCCTGCGCCGCGTGCAGCTCGGCGGGGACGTCGCTGTAGAAGGTGATGTCGTCGGACCGCAGCGTCTCCGCGATCTTGTGGTACGACGCGGCCTCGCGCTTCGGGCCGGCGTTGACCGTGTCGAAGTGGTGCTCCAGCAACGGGGTCAGGTCGCCGTCGGTGGTGTGCCGGAAGAACGCGACCTGGCCCGCGACCGAGCCGGACGAGAAGATCGCGAGCCGCACGCCGTCCTCGTGCCACTTGCGCAACGCGGGGACGACGTCCGGGAAGAACTCCGCCACCAGGTCGCCCTGCGCGTAGCCCTGCTGCCAGACGAGGCCCTGCAACGTCTTGAGGGGCGTGACCTTCTGGTCGGCGTCCATCCAGTCGTGCAGCGCCTTGACGACGTCGTCGTGGCCCGAGAGCTCCTTGATCTGCGCCACGGCCTCGGCGACCACCGGGTCGTCGCCGTGCTGCTCGATCCACGGCCCGAGCCGCGGGCGCGCGTAGTCGTAGAGGACGACCAGCACCTGGTCCGTCGCGCTCAGCGTGCCCTCGATGTCGAGCACGACCCACTTGCTCACCGCTGTTC
Source organism: Lentzea sp. NPDC060358 (assembly GCF_042725365.1). Taxonomy (NCBI): domain Bacteria; kingdom Bacillati; phylum Actinomycetota; class Actinomycetes; order Pseudonocardiales; family Pseudonocardiaceae; genus Lentzea; species Lentzea sp. NPDC060358. The sequence goes on from NZ_JBHXCW010000211.1 coordinate 7,147, forward strand.
TCCCTCGTAGTACTTGTCCAGCTCCGCGGCGTCGAACACCCCTCGGTCGGTCACGACGTCCGTGACGAACCGCGGCGGCGTCACGTCGAACGCCGGGTACAGCCCCTTGACCCTCGGCGTGGCACTGGGCCTGCCGAGCACCTGCAGCACCTCGGCGCCGTCGCGGTACTCGATCTCCACGTGCTCCGTCGTGGGTGCCGCGTGGTCGGGTGCCTGCACCTGGGCGTGGAACGGCACGCCGAACGCGTGCGCGGCCACGGCCAGTCCCAGTGTGCCGACCTTGTTGACGACGTGCCCGTCCATGGTGACGCGATCGGCCGCCGTCACCAAGGCGTCGACCTGTCCGCTCTGCAGGACGGCCGCGCCCATGCCGTCGGTGATGAGCGTGGTGTCGACGCCCATCTCGATCAACGTCTCCGCGGTGAGCCGCGCCCCCTGCAGGTAGGGGCGGGTCTCGGTGCAGAAGAACCTGAGCGTCTTGTCCTGCCGCTGGGCCGCCCGGACCGTCTCGGTCAGGTAGAGGTCGGCCCAGCAGTGGGTCAGGACGGTGGCGTTGTCCCGCAACAGGTTCGCCGTGTGCTCCCCCAGCGCCCGGCTCCTGGCGCGGTACCGGCGGTCGCCCTCCAGCGCGCCTTCGAGGGCCTGCGAGACGTCCCCGGCCGCGTCGACGTGGGCGAGGACGATCTCGGTGGCCTTGCGCAGGGCGTTGTTGGTGCGCCTGGTGTTCTCGAGCGCCACCGCCGTCGCGGCCAGGTCGGCGCGCGCCTCGGGGAAGGGCTTTCCCCGCAGGGTGCGGGCCTTGAGCACCATGCCGTAGAGGACGGCGAAGTACGGGCCGGAGGACTGGGTGACCATGTCCTCCACGGCCCGTCCGACGTCCTCGGCCGTGCGGCACAGCACCCACTCGCGTTCGAACGGGAACCGGCGGCGGTCGAGGATCAGCACGCCGTCGTCGGTGAGCCGCACCGAGTCGGCGAGGACCGGCTGCATCAGCTGTACCCGGTGTGGGCGGGACGCGCGCCGGTCAGGAAGTTCTCGCCGACCTCGCGGGCCTTGTAGACGACCGGGTCGTGCAGCGTGAGTGTGCGGGCGTTGCGCCAGAAGCGGTCCACGCCGTACTTGGCGGCCGTGCCGCGCGCACCGACCTGCTCGAAGATGCGGCTGGTGACATCGTTGACGAGCTTGGTGCTCACGACCTTGGCCTCGGAGATCGTCACCGCGACCTCCCCGCGCCGGGCCGGGGTGAGGTGGCGGCCGAGCTCGGAGGCCTCGTGGAGCTGCCGCGCCGCCTCGTCCGCGAGCAGGCCGGCGGCCCTGGTCTGCGACACCATCTCGCCGTACGCGGCGACGATGTACGGGTCCTCGGTGGCCGACTCGACACCGCTGACGAACCACGGACGGGTCTTCGTGCGCGTGTAGTCGGCCGCTTCGGCGAGGGCCCCCTCGGCGATGGCCACGTAGAGCTGGGACAGCACCAGCTGGAAGCCGATGGCGGCGAGGCTGAGGCGCGGGTCCTCGTTCGCGGGCTGCACGCCGAGGATCTCGGTGACCTGGACGTTCTCGAAGCTGACGCCGCCGGACGCGGTGAGGCGCTGGCCGATGTTGTCCCAGTCGTCGAGGTAGGTGATGCCGGGGGCCTTGCCGTCGAGCAGGAACGTGAGCTTCTCGCCGTTGTCCGTGCGCGTGGCGCTGACGACGAGCCGGTCGGCGACGGCGGCACCGGTGGCGAAGGTCTTGCGGCCGTTGAGCGTGTAGCCGGACTCGGCGGGCGTGAGCTCGAGGGCGGCGTCGAGCGGGTTGCTGACACCGGCCCAGAACTGGCCCGGCGCCTTGCCGAAGGGGACGTCGAACAGGCCGCTGCGCCACAGCTGCAGGTAGTGGTACCCGAGGAGGTGGCCGGTGTTCGCGTCGGCGGCGCCGACGATCCGGCCGACGCGCTGCTGGGCCGCCCAGTCGCCGACGTCGAGCAGGCCGCTCTGCCGGAGCAGCTCCACCTCTTTGGCGGGTGGCTGGTTGGCCCGGTCCCTGTCGGCCGCGTCGGACCTGAGCGTCGCCGCCACGTCGTGCGCGACGTCCAGCCAGTTCGTCATCCCTGCTCCTCTCGGCGGTACCCGGTCCAACTTACTTCTTCACACCACCGGGCTAACCACGATGTGAGAGAGGTCGTCCACTGGCAGACTCCGCCGCGCACCCCGCTCTGGCGGGGGACCGACATCTAGGGAGCAACCGGCATGGCGCAGGGCATCGTGAAGTGGTTCAACGGCGAGAAGGGCTTCGGGTTCATCGAGCAGGACGGCGGTGGTCCGGACGTGTTCGTGCACTACTCGCAGATCCAGGGCCAGGGCTTCAAGTCGCTCGAGGAGAAGCAGCGCGTGGAGTTCGAGATCGGCCAGGGTCAGAAGGGACCGCAGGCACAGGCCGTCCGCGCCATCTGAGCCCAGCTCCCGCGAGCCCGTCCGGTGTTGTGCCGGGCGGGCTCGTTCGCGCCGGGAGCCGCCGGAAATTGTCAGACCCGTCTGCCATGGTGGTTCCGAGGTGGTCGGCAGGACCACGGAGATCGAAAGGCTGGGCCCGACGTGCGCGTTGTCGCCTCGTTCCACGGTGAACGCCCGGAACTCTCCGCCCGTGCGGTGGAGCGGCCGGGTAGCGGGTTGTGGAGCACGATCGGCAGGGCCTGCGCGTCGAGCGGGCCGCACCGGCCGGCCTGGGGCGGGGACGTGCGTCGCCGGCCGCCGAACCAGCGGCCGTAGGGAACCGACTCGCTCAGCAGCTCACCTCTTGCGAGCCGAGCGACTTCAACAGCAGGTCGATCTCGCGAGCGCGAGAGCTCCCAGGTGGCACCGCGCTGCGAAGATCACGCAGGCTGGACTTCATCCGGGGAGCGACCTCCGAGGGGTCGCCGAGGCTCGCCAGCACTCGTAGCGTCTTGACCGCCCAGTACTGGTTGAACGCACCTCGTTCGCGGTCGAGTACATCGATCACAGCGTCGACGTGTCCGGCATCGGGCCTCCCGTGGAGCCCTGCGTAGCCGGTCAACCGGCGATCCTGGTCTTCGTCCCGCAGTGCCGCTTCCACGTTGAACGCCGGTTCTCGTCCAGCAGCGACGATCATCGCGCCGAACAACTGGTCCATGAGGTCCGTCCGGCTGTCCGAACGCGGCAGCTGTCGCAGGCGCCGCATTTCCCCAACCAGCTCGTCCAAGGTGGGGAGGTGCCCGGCCGGCTGACCGTCCTGAACCGAGCTGCCCAGTTGGGCAGCGCCCAGGGCGGCTTGGGCCACGCTGGAGGCGTCGTCGGCACTCGCCTTGCCCTCTGCGGCGACCTGTTCCACCCGTTCCTCGAGTTGCCGGTACTTCAGCTTCAGCCCGCCGGGCAGCTCGAGGCTTTCCAGCAGGGTGCCCAGCCACGGCACCAGCGCGAGTCCCAGCAACAACACCGTCGTGGAGTCGATCTTGGCCGACGGCCACACGACGTGCACTGCCGCCGCAGCGATCGCCACGCTGGAGATGAGGTAGCCGAACCACCTCTGCCTGTTCCCCCTGTTGGACACTGCTGCTCCTCCTCGAGCGATGCAGAACGACCGGGTGCTGCGTCGTCCTGCACAGAGCAGTCGGAGAAGCGCGGACCACCGTTATCGATTCCCCGCCCAGCGACGGGATCTTCACCTGGAAGGCCGAACCGCCGGCCGTAGGGGCTTCGCAGGTGCGCGGTGGCAACCGAGGGAGTCGAACCCTGCGCGGCTTGTGAAGGCGGCGCCCGAGGTACCGGCCCTAGCCCTTCGGCTGGGCGACGGCTGCCGTGGAGTCGTTCTGGCTGTGGACTTGTCCTGGCTGTGGAGTGGTTCCGGCGGTGGAGTTGCTCCGGCCGCGGAGTCGTTCGGCCTCACCGGAGCGGCCCGCTCGGCGCGGGACACCCCAAGTGTTAAACGACCATCCGCCTGAAACGGTTTCATGTTTCACTCGGATGGATGACGCTGGTCACATGCGACGCTTCCCTGCCATCGCAGCCCTGCTGCTCCTTCCCCTGGTGCCCGCCACCGCGAACGCGGCTCCGTCGGGCACGTACTACGTCACCAGTGTCGGCACCGGACTCAACGTCGCCCAGAGCGGCGGTGGAGTGGAACTGCACCGCCCCAAGGGCAACGAGGACCGCCAGCAGTGGCGGCTGAGCGACGGGAGGTTCGAGAACGCCGACTCGCCGGGCCAGTGCATCACCCGGTCGCTCACCATGGGTTCGTGCTCACAGGGCGATGCGGTTCACGACCTCGTCCAGTTCGGTGACCAGTGGGAGTTCTTCACGCTCGGCGGTCAGTCGCGCTGGTACCTGACGCCGGTCGCCAACCAGACCTCGCCGATGCCCGCCGACCCCCGGCTCGACCAGATGACGTTCCTGACGGCCCACAACGCCTACGCGAACGGGGTGGACGGCGGGTTCGCGCCGCCGTTCATCGACCTCGCCAAGAACCAGACGCGCGGCATCGTGCAGCAGCTGAACGACGGCGTGCGCGGGTTCATGCTCGACATCCACCAGACCGCGGACGGCGCCATTCTGTGCCACAACAGCTGCACGTTGGTCAGCAAGCCGGTGGCGTTGAACGTCGATCTCCAGCGGATCGTGGACTTCCTGCGGAACAACCGCGGCGAAATCATCACGGTGTTCCTGGAGGACTACGTCGACGCGGCCACGCTGCGCGCGGAAATGCGCAAGGTGCAGGGGTTGAACGACGTGCTCTACCGCGCGGAGGGAGTGCGGCAGAACGGGTGGCCGACGCGCGGTCAGATGCAGGCGTCGGGCAAGCGGCTGATCGTCTTCACCGACCACGGAAAGGACGGGCGCGAGGACTCGGGAGTTCTCTACCAGCGCGACTGGACCGTCGAGAACTACTGGTCGATGGGGCCCGGCCTGGGCAGTTCCGACTGGTCCTGTTACAGCCGATGGGATGAAAAACCCCTCACGGCGACGGACAGCTTCCAGCCGTTGTTCGTCATGAACCACTTCCGGGACGTTCCGTTCGGCAGCACCGCCACGTCCGACAACGGCAAGCTCGGGAACCGGGCGCAGCAGTTCTGCCAGCCCGCGGCGCGCAAGAAGCCGAACTTCCTCGCGGTCGACCTCTACCACCTCGGCAACGCCGCGGCGGCCGTCGGCCAGCTGAACTCGTACGTATATCGGCCGTAGCCCAAATGGTGGGAGTTGTACGCTCCGCGCATGGCCTCGATCCTGTTCACGCGCGGAGCGCCCTCTCTCGACATCATCGACCAGGAGGGTCTGCGCGAAGCGGCGCAGAAAGCCTTCACGGACGACCCCGGCGGCACGTTCGCGTACGGAACGAGCGTCGGCTACGTGCCGCTGCGCACCTGGCTCGCCGAGCAGCACGGCGTCGAGCCGGAGCAGGTGCTCGTCACCAACGGTTCGATGCAGGCCGACGCGTTCCTGTTCGAACTGCTCGTGCAGGAGGGTGACGACGTGGTGGTCGAGGCGCCCACCTACGACCGCACGCTGCTGAACCTGCGCCAGCGCGGCGCGAAGATCCACGCCATCCCGCTCGAGACCGACGGCGTCGACGTCGCCGCGCTCGAGAAGCTGCTGGAGAGCGGTGTGCGGCCGAAGCTCGCGCACATCATCCCCAACTTCCACAACCCGGCCGGCTACACGCTGTCCGAGGCGAAGCGCGCGCGGCTGCTGGAGCTGTCGGCCGAGTACGACTTCGTGCTGTTCGAGGACGACCCGTACGTGAAGGTGCGCTTCGAGGGCGAGCCGCTGCCGACGATGCTGTCGCAGGACAAGAACGAGAAGGTCGTCTACGCGTCGTCGTTCTCGAAGACGATGGCGCCGGGCATCCGCTGCGGCTACCTGGTGGGCCCGAAGTCCGTCATCAAGGCGGTCCAGGACATCGCGACCACCACCTACATCTCACCGAACATGGTGGCGCAGTCGATCGTGAACTCGTACTGCCGTTCCGGCCGTCTCGAGGAGTCGGTCGTGAACGTCCGCACCGCGCTGCGTGCGCGCAGGGACGCTCTCGTCGCGGCGTTGCGCCGTGAGCTGCCCGAGGCCGTCTTCACGGCTCCGCAGGGCGGCTACTTCATGTGGGTCGAGCTGCCGGGCGTGTCGATCGAGCGGCTCGCGCCGGTCGCGAAGGAGCACGGCGTCGAGTTCGTGAAGGGCTCCGACTTCCTGCTGGAGGGCGGCGACAACGAGATCCGCCTCGCGTTCTCGGGTGTCACGCCGGAGCAGATCGACGAGGGCATCACCCGCCTCGCCGCAGCGGTCCGCTCGCTTTCCTGATC
>NZ_JBHXCW010000212.1:0-13288 GCF_042725365.1 Lentzea sp. NPDC060358
GTCGCGGGCGAGATCACCAGCCGGTCCGCGATCTCGTCGTTGGACGCGCCGGACGCCACGTGCCGCATGATCTCCCGCTCGCGCTCGGTCAGCCTGTCGAGGTGCGGCACGGACCGGGCCGACGCACCCGAGGCGAACCGGTCGATCACCCGGCGCGTGACGGACGGGGAGAGCAGCGACCCGCCGTCGGCCACCACGTGCACGGCGCGCAGCAGGTCGGCCGGGTCGGAGTCCTTCACCAGGAACCCGGACGCGCCGGTGCGCAGCGCCTCGAACACGTACTCGTCGAGGTCGAACGTCGTCAGCACCACGATCTTGACCTCGGCGCAGGCCGGGTCGGCCGAGACGCGGCGCAGCACCTCGAGGCCGTCCACCAGCGGCATGCGGATGTCGAGGAACACCACGTCCGGCCGCACCGACCGGATCAGCGACAGGGCCTCGCGGCCGTCGGCGGCCTCGCCGGCGAGCTGCACGCCGTCCTCGGTCTCGATCAATGTCCGCAGCCCCATGCGGACGAGCGGCTGGTCGTCGGCCACCACCACGCGAATCATGACGGCAACGGTATCCGGGCGATCACCTCGAAGCCGTGCGCCGCGTCCACCCGCAGCGTGCCGCCCAGCGCCTCGGCGCGGGAGCGCATGCCCGTGATGCCGTGGCCCTCGGCGAACCCGCCCGGTGCGCCGGTGTCGGTCACGTGCACGACCAGTTCGTCGCGCACGGCGTACACGCGGACCGACGCCGTGACGCCGGGGGAGGAGTGCCGCAGCACGTTGGTCAGCGACTCCTGCACGATCCGGTACACGGCCAGCTGGTGGCCGGGGGGCAGGTCCACCTCCTCGACCTCGACGGACACCTCCAGGCCCGCCTCGCGCATCCGCGACGCGAGCGCGGGCAGGTCGGCGAGGGTGATCGACGGGGTCAGCGGGGCCGAGCCGCGCAGGGTGTCCAGTTCGGACCGCAGGCCGTCGAGCGCCTCCCTCGACGTGTCGCGGATGGCCTCCAGCGAGGTGCGCGCCTTCGCGGGGTCCTTGTCCAGCACGTACAGCGCGACGCCGGCCTGCATCGCGATCACGCTCAGCCCGTGGCCGACGACGTCGTGCACCTCCTGGGCGAGCCGCAGCCGTTCGGAGATCACGGCGCGTTCGCGAACGTCCACAGCGGACTTGCGGCGCAGCCGCATCAGCACGCCCGCCGCGCCGGGCAGCAGGATCCAGCCCGCCGACCAGGTGATCCACGACGTCAGCGAGTCGTTCCACCACGGCAGGACCACCAGCGCGTAGACGAGTGCGGAGGCGGCCGCCAGCTCGATGCGCGCGTACACGGCCACCGCGTACATCGCCGCTACGCCGCTCACCAGGATCGGCCCGAACGGGTAGCCGGAGGCCAGGTACACCGCGATCGCCGCGGTCGTGACCCCGACCGTCCACAGCGGACGCACCGAGCGGACCAGCAGACCGGCGGCCGCGACGGCGATGAGCAGGTGGGCGAGGGCGTCGAGGGTCTCGGCGCCCTGCAGGCGCGCGGCGAACCGCGTGCCGCCCAGACCGAAGACGAGCAGCGCCAGCGCCAGCGCCCCGTCCTGCCACTTGATCCGCATGGTGCCGACCCTACGACCGGTGGCGTACGCAGATGTGCGTATCTGCACGACGCTGCGGAGCGGACGACGTCCCCGCGTCGCGCGGCCACAGTGGGCCCATGATCGTGACGACGGAGAAGCTGACGAAGCGCTACGGCGACCGCGCCGTGGTGGACGAGGTCAGTCTGTCCGTGCGGCGGGGCGAGGTCTACGGGTTCCTCGGTCCCAACGGCGCGGGCAAGACGACCACGATCCGCATGCTGCTGGGGCTCGTGAAGCCGACCAGCGGCTCGGCCCGCGTGCTGGGCGAGGCGCCGGGCACTCCCCAGGCGCTGCTGAAGGTCGGGTCGCTCATCGAGGGCCCTGGCTTCTACCCGTACCTGTCCGGCCGCGACAACCTGCGCGTGCACGCCGCCCGCCGGGGCGTCGACGCGAAGCAGGTCGAGGCCGCACTCGGCCAGGTCGACCTGGCGGGTGCCGCGGGCGAGAAGTTCCGCCGGTACTCGCTCGGCATGAAGCAACGGCTCGGTGTCGCCGCCGCACTGCTCGGCCGGCCCGAGCTGCTGGTCCTCGACGAGCCGACCAACGGCCTCGACCCGGCGGGCATGGCCGACATGCGCGACCTGGTGCGGGCGCTCGCGGCGCGGGGCCAGACCGTGCTGCTGTCGAGCCACCTGCTCGGCGAGGTCGAGGAGATCTGCGACCGGGTCGGCGTGATCGCGCACGGCAAGCTCGTCGCCGAGAGCACCGTCGAGGAACTGCGCGGCGTGAGCAAGCTGCTCGTCAGGGCCGACCCGATCGAGAAGGCGCACGTGCTGGTCGAGGGCAGCGAGCTGCACGGCGACGTGCTGCACGTGCGGGAGACGGACGCGGGCGCGCTCGTGCGGACGCTGGTGCACGCCGACGTGGACGTGCTGGAGGTCCGGCCGCTGCGCCGGACCCTGGAAGAGGTCTTCTTCGAGATGACGGGAGCCGCGTGATGGGCAGCGTGAAGGCGGAGCTGCTGAGGCTCTGGAAGTGGCCGGCGACGTGGGTGCTGATCGGCGTGTGGCTGGTGATGACGCTGACGTTCGGCTACGTGTTCAACTACCTCGCGCTCGACGGCGACATGAGCTCGCGCGGCCTGTCCCAGCAGCAGATGATCAGCGCGATGCAGCCGGAGAACGCGGGCGCGGCCGTCGTGCGCGGCCTGCCGATGTTCGGCGGCGCGATCATCCTGGTGCTCGCGGCGCTCGCGGTCGGCAGCGGCTACGGCTGGGGCACCTGGAAGACCACGCTGACCGCCGGCCCGCGCCGCGTCTCGGCGGTGGCGGGCACGCTCGGGGCGCTGGCGGTCCTCGTGGTCGTCCTGGTGGCGCTGACGTTCGTCGTCGACCTGGGCGCCGCGATCACGGTCGCGTGGCTGCAGGGCTGGGACTGGAGCCTGCCGGGGTGGGCCGCGGCCGAGGCGCTCGGCGCGTCACTGCTGATCGCCGCGATGTGGACCGCGTTCGGCGTGTTCCTCGGCGTCGTCACGAAGGGCCCCGCGCTGGCCGTCGGCCTCGGGCTGATGTGGGCGATCGTCACCGAGAACCTGCTGCGCGGTGTGGGCGCCCTGCTCGGACCGGTCGAGTCGCTGACCGAGGTCCTGCCCGGCGGTTCCGCGGGCAACCTGGCCGGCGCCGTCGGCGGCTCCGGCGCGCCCGGTGTGCTGACCGGCGTGAGCGGGACGACCGCCGCCCTGTTCCTCCTCGGGTACGTGGTGGTGTTCGCGGGCGCGGCGACGCTGCTGAAGGTGCGCCGCGATCTCGTGTAGCACCACCGCGGCCCAGACCACGCCCAGCACGACCGCGACTCCGGTGAGGTGGTCGCGGTCGTGCAGGCCGGGGTTCACCGGGCCGCTGTACCGCCGCCACAGCGCCGGGACCGCGAGCAGCCCGACGACACCGCTGACGGCGAGCCCCACCCCGGCCGACGCGCGCTTCACGACGAACCCGGACGCGCCCACCAGGGGTGCGACCAGGAAGTCGTGCAGGACGACCCCGCCGCCGAGCCAGAGCAGCAGCTCCAGGGTGACCTGGGGGAGCAGCAGCCAGGCGCCCCACGCCCCCAGTGCCACGCCGAGCGCTCCGAGCACGTACCTCACCGGACCTCCAACGACGTGACCCACTTCGTCTGCAGCACACCCGGCCGGTTCGGGGCGATGAGCCGGCACGGGTAGCCGTGGTCGGGGCTCAGCTCCTCGCCGTCGAGCCGCAACGCCAGCAACGTGAGCGGGTCCCGCGCGAACGCCTCGGGCAGCGTGGTCGCCCGGTACAGGCCGTCCTTCTCGAGCGACTCGACCCGCACGTCGCCGCCGCTGACGAGGTCCGCGACCCGCACACCGGTCCAGGTGGCGTTCTGGCTCCAGCCCTCCACGCACGCGATGGGCAGCTCGACGGTCGTCTGCGGCATGGCCCGCAGCTCGGCCAGCGAATAGCTCCTCGCGCCCGCCCTGAGCCTCCAGTCCGGCGGCACTACGACGTTCGCGGCCTTCGCGGTCCGGTTCACCGGCAGGGCGCCGTCCGACCGCCACGCGAGCACCGAGACCTTGCGCAGCCACGGCACCGTGACGCCCGCCGTGGCCACCACCGCGACGCCCGTCGTGAGCGCGGTCGTCCGGAGGAAAGCCCTGCGCGACAGGAGGGTCTTCTCCTCGGCCGGGGGTGCGAGGGTGCGCCTGATCACCGGGATCTTCACGGCGACGTGCACCAGCAGCGCGCCGATCGCGATCCACGCCACCGCGTAGTGGGCGGTGGGGAAGTAGAACGACCAGGGGTAGTTCTGGGTCGCGTTGAACAGGCCGGTGGCCAGCTCGAAGAACGACGCCGCGACGAGCACGAGGATCGAGCCGCGCTCCAGCGCGTGCGGCACGTTCCTCACGAGCGGCTTCTCGAAGAGCTTGGGGTAGACGCTCCACAACTTGGCCAGCAGCAACGGGATCGCCGCGACGCCGGAGACGACGTGCACGCCCTGGGTGACGCGGTAGAGGTGGACCGGCCGCGTCGGCCACGGCCAGTCGTGCTGCACGCCGTGGCTGATCAGGCCGGTGACGAAGCACAGCCCGAACGCGATGCCGAGCCACGTGCCGACCCGGCTGGTCACGCCCGTGTGGTGGGCGGGGGCGCGGAACACCGGTGTCCTCACAGCTTCTCCCAGCACGCGAACCAGCGGCCGGCGCGTTCGGCCTGCCACAGCAGGAAGAACCCGTCGGCGGTCAGGGACTCCGCGTCGCTCCAGGCCCACTCGAACCAGCCGCTGTTCGAGCCGCCGGTGCGCACCCGCACCCGGCCGGTGGTGAGCCCGGAACCCGGCTGCTCGACCTCGACGACGACCGTGCCGCTGGGCCGCAGCAGGTGGCGGGCGCGGGCCAGCAGCCGCTCGGGGTCGCCGCCGATGCCGATGTTGCCGTCCGCGAGCAGGACGTGCTGCCACCGGCCCTCGCCGGGCAGGCGGTCGAACACGTCGCGCCGGACCGCGATCCCGCCGCGTTCGGTGGTGCGCCGCACGGCCTCCTTCGACACGTCGACGCCCAGTGCCTCGACGCCGCGGGCCAGCAGGGCGGTGACGAGGCGGCCGGGACCGCAGCCGACGTCGAGGGCGGGTCCGGTGCAGGCGTCGAGGAGGACGGAGTCGCCGAAGTCGGCGTCGGCCTGCCAGCGGGCGACGCTGAGCTCGCGCGGGGCGGTGCCGGGGCGGTCCAGCCAGCTGGGGCGGCCCGTCAGGGCCTGGTCGAACATCATCGGCGCACCGCCGCGATCTCCGTGAGGGCCGCGGCGAAGCGGCCGCCCGGGACGTCGGCGGCGACCGCGCGGGCGTCGTCCATCGTGTCCACATCGGACAGCACCGGGAGGGTCCGCACCCGCAGCCCCCGCAACGCCTCCAGCGTCCGCGCCCCGGTGTCGGCCCGCGACATCGGCACGTCGCGCAGCACCGAGGCCCGCAGCGGGTCGCGCAGGCCGAGCGCCCACCAGCCACCGTCCCGCGCGAACCCGAGCGCGGCCTCGCCGAACTCCGCGCACGACCCCAGCAGCTCGGGGGTCACCTGCGGCGTGTCCATCCCGATCTGCAGCACCGGCATCCCGAACCGCGCCACGTCGGCGTGCGCGTGCACGAGCCGTTCGGCGAAGGTCGCACCGCGCTGCGGCACCACCACGCACTCGGCCAGCGCGTCCCGCACGTCCTCGCGCCGCACGACCCCGGCCAGCGCGACCACCGGCACCGCGCCCGGCGTCGCCAGGACGGCGGACAGCGTGTCCAGCAACGACGCGGCCGCCACCTCGGCGGCCTCCTCGAGCGAGAGCGGCGGGCACAGGCGGGTCTTCGCCTGGCCGGGCACCGGGGACTTCGCCATGACCAGCAGGCAGAACCTCATCGCAGCACCCCCGCCATGTCGCGCGCCGCCCGCAGCGTGCCGCGCACCGAACCCGAGACCTTCGACCGCGTGCCGGCCGCGCGCGGGCGGTAGGCCACGTCGACCTCCCGCACGCGCCAGCCGGCGGCCGCGGCCCGCACCAGCAGTTCCAGCGGGTAGCCGAACGCCCGGTCCCGGACGTCCAGCGCCAGCAACGCCTCCCGGCGGCACACCCGCAGCGGCGCGATGTCGTGCACGTCCAGGCCGCGGCGGCGCAGCAGTGCCGAGATCACCGCGTTGCCCGCCCGCGCGTGCCACGGCCACACCCCGGCCCGGACGGGCTTTCGCCTGCCCACCACCAGGTCGGCCTCGTCCAGCAGCGACGCCATGCCGGTCAGCTCGGCCAGGTCCAGCGACCCGTCGGCGTCGGCGAACGCGACCACGTCCGAGGTCGCGGCGAGCAGTCCGGTGTGCACGGCGGCGCCGTACCCGCGGCGGCTCTCGTGCACGACGACCGCGCCGCAGGCCGCGGCGACTTCGGGAGAACCGTCGGAGGACCCGTTGTCCACCACGATCGCGCGGTCTCCGGGAGGCAGGGAGGCGAGGACCGCGGGCAGTGCGGCGGCCTCGTCCAGACAGGGCAACACGACATCCATGAAGCCACCCTGGACCATCGGAAAGTGTTGTGGTGCTTACGGAATTGTGACGCGCGAAAGAGTTCTTACGGTTGTCTTGCGCGGCGCGCGGACACCGGTGAGACCCCCTAGGTTGGGCGCGGTGCGTCTAGTCATCGCCGGGTCGCTCGTCGTCGCCGCCGTCGTCGTCGGGATCGTCGTCAACGCCCACAGCCCCGACATCCTCTACGCCGCCGCGGCGCCGCTGTTCGGCAACTGGCAGCCGCACCTCGGGCCGGGCACTCCGGCGGCGGTGCTGATCGCGTTCCTGGTGGTGGCCAAGGGACCCGAGCTCGCGCGGCACCGGTACGCGCTCCCGATCGCCTACGCCACGGCGACGGCGTGGACGTTCTCGCTCGCGCTGGTCGACGGCTGGGACCGGTTCACCACCCGGCTCACGACCGACGACGAGTACCTGCACGAGGTCCCCGGTGTCACCGACGTCCCGGCGATGCTGCGCGGGTTCGCCGATCGGATCCCGGACTTCCAGCCCGACTCGTGGACCACGCACGTCTCCGGCCACCCACCGGGCGCGCTGCTCACGTTCACCTGGCTCGACCGCGCCGGCCTCGGCGGGGGAGCGGTGGCGTCGCTGTTCTGCGTCCTCGTCGGCTCGCTCGCGGTCGTGGCGATCCCCAAGGCCCTCGGCGACAACGCCGTGCTGCCGTTCCTCGTGCTGTTCCCCGGTGCCGTGTGGGTCGGGGCGTCGGCGGACGGCATGTTCCTGGGCATCGCGGCCGTGGGCGTCTACCTGCTCACGCGGTGGCCGTTGCTCGGCGGCGTCGTGCTGGGCTGGTGCCTGTTCCTGTCCTACGGCCTGGTGCTGCTCGCCCCGCTCGCGCTGGCCGCGGTGTGGCGGAAGGGGGACCTGGCCGCCACGGCGCGGAGAGCGGCACTGGCGGCGGCCGGCGTACTGGCGGTCGTGGCGGCGTTCGCGGTCGCCGGGTTCTGGTGGTACGAGGGGTACGAGCTCGTGAAGATCCGCTACTACCAGGGGATCGGCGACACCCGGCCGTACTGGTACTGGGTGTGGGCGAACCTCGCGGCGCTGGTGCTGGTGATCGGCCCGGCCGGCGTCAGGGGCCTGGGCAGGGACAGGTGGGTCGTGGCGGCGGGCGCCGCGATCCTCGCCGCCGACCTGTCGGGGCTGAGCAAGGCCGAGACCGAGCGGATCTGGCTGCCGTTCGCGATCTGGCTGCTCGCCGGCACCGCGAGGCTCGACCGGAGGTGGCTCACCGCCCAGGCGCTGACCGCCCTGGCGGTGAACCACCTGGTGCTCACGAACTGGTGACGGGTTCCCGCTGCGAGGCGGACGCGAACTCCCGCACGCCGTCCTCGAAACCCACCCGGGCCTCGAATCCCAGCACCTCCAACGCCTTCGCGGGCGACGCGACCACGTGCCGCACGTCGCCGGGACGCGCGCCGCCGACGATCTCCGGCGTGGGACCGCCGCAGGCGTCGGCCAGCGCGAACGCGAGGCCGCCGATCGTGTGCGGCGTCCCGGAGCAGACGTTCACGGCCTCGAAGCCCGGCCGCGGCGACGACAGCGCGAGCACGTTGGCCCGCGCCACGTCGGTGACGTGCACGAAGTCGCGGCGCTGCCGGCCGTCCTCCATCACGCGCGGCGCGACCCCGTTCTGCAGGGCCGACCGGAAGATCGACGCGACGCCGGCGTACGGGGTGTCGCGCGGCATCCGCGGGCCGTAGACGTTGTGGTAGCGCAACGCCCACACGCTCCCGCCGGTCTGCCGCGCCCACGCCACCGCCAGGTGCTCTTGGGCTAGCTTCGTCGCGGCGTAGGTGCTGCGCGGCTCCAGCGGCGCGTCCTCCGGCACCAGCTCGGGCACCACGAAGTCGCCGCAGGAGCACCGCGGCTCGTAGACCCCGCGCGCCAGGTCGCCCGCGGACCGTTCGGCGCGGACGACGCCGTGCGACAGGCACCGGTAGCGCCCCTCGCCGTAGACGACCATCGACGACGCCAGCACCAGCCGCGACACCCCCGCCCGGTGCATCTCGGCCAGCAGCACCGCCGTGCCCAGGTCGTTGTGCCGCGCGTAGGAGGGCGCGTCGAACGGGTCGACGCCGTGGCCGACCATCGCGGCCTGGTGGCACACCGCGTCCACTGTGGACAGCAACGGGCGGAGCACGCCGGGAGAGGTGACGTCGCCGACCACCAGCTCGTGGTCCAGCACCGGAACCGAGCCGTGCGCCTCGGGCAGCAACGCGTCGAGGAGGACGCAGTCGTGGCCCTGTGCGGTCAGCTCGTCCGCGACGTGCGACCCGATGAACCCGGCTCCGCCGGTGATCAGTACTCGCATGCACCGACCGTAGGACCGCACGGCACGCCGGGCGCGTCCGGACGACTAGCCGTCAGAACTCCGTAAGACCATCTCCACCACGAACCTCGCCCCCACCGGCGAACGGTCCTCCACCCAGACCCGGCCGCCCAGCCGGCGCACGTGCTCGCGGACCAGCGCGAGCCCCAGCCCGCTGCCCGTGCCGTCACCCCCGCTGCCCGCCACGACCCCGCGCGCGAACCGTTCGAAGACCTGCTCCCGCAGGTCCTCCGGCACCCCGGGGCCCGCGTCCTCCACCTCCAGCCTGACTCGGCCGCCACGGGTCCGCACGCGCACCAGCACCGCGCCGCCCGCGTGCCGCTCGGCGTTGTCGAGCAGGTTCGCCAGCACGCGGTCGAGCCTGCGGCGGTCGCCGAGCACCACGGCGGGCGCGAGGTCCAGCGGCACCGGCTCGCGCGTCGCGACCGCGGTGCGCACCACCGAGTCCAGCGCGATCTCCTGCGGCGGCGGGTCGTCGGTCTGGTCGGCCCGCGAGATCTCCAGCAGGTCGACCACCATCCGCGCGAACCGGTCGACCTCCGAGGTCAGCAGCTCCAGCGCCGTTCCCGCGGTGCCCG
This sequence comes from Lentzea sp. NPDC060358, assembly GCF_042725365.1. NCBI lineage: Bacteria > Bacillati > Actinomycetota > Actinomycetes > Pseudonocardiales > Pseudonocardiaceae > Lentzea > Lentzea sp. NPDC060358. The sequence continues at coordinate 9,537 of NZ_JBHXCW010000212.1, forward strand.
GCAGGTGCTCGCGGCGGCGGCGCAGCACCGCTCCGGCGTTCACCATCGTCGTCAGCGGCGACCGCAGCTCGTGCGACACGTCCGAGGCGAACCGCGCGTCCCGCAACGCCCGTTCCTCCAGCGCCTGCGCCGTGGAGTTGAACTTCGCCGCCAGCGCCGCCAGGTCCGGGTCGGTTTGGTCCGGCAGCCGGGCGCGGAGGTCGCCGCCGGCGATCCGGCCCGCAACGGAGCTCAGCTCCGCCAGCGGCCTCAGCGCCCGCCTCGACGCCCACGACCCCAGCGCCGCACCGATCAGCGCGGCCCCGATCGTGCCGGCGACCAGCATCGCGCCGAGGAACGCGAACGTCCGGTCGAGCTGCTGCAACCCGAACAGCTCGACGTAGACCGCGCCGCCCGCCAGCGGCCGCGCCACGACGAGCACCGGTGCCCCGCCCGCGGTGGCCCGCCCGGTGCCCGGCGGGTGTTCCACCACGGCGAGGGGGAGCCGGGACAGGTCCACCTCGCGGCCCGCGGCCACCACGCCGGACGGCGCGAACACGAGGATCGACGAGTCGGGGCCCGACAGCAGCTCGCCCAGCGCGGACGCCGTCGGGGACCTCCCGGCGAGCCGCGCGTTGACCTCGGCCTGGCGGGTCGCGCTCGCTTCGCGCTGGCACAGCAGGTAGCCGGTGGCGAGGTGCCACGTCGCGAACGCCAGTGCGCTCGTCACCACGAGCAGGCCGACGCTGAACGACAGGGCGACGCGGCGGCGCAGGGTGAGCCTCACGAGCGGATCCGGTAGCCCGCGCCGCGCACCGTGAGCACCAGCGCCGGGTCGTCCGGGTTCGCCTCCACCTTGCGCCGCAGCCTTCTTATGTGCACGTCCAGCAGGCGGGTGTCGCCGAAGTAGTCATATCCCCAGACCGTGCGCAGGAGCTGTTCCCTGGTGACGATCCGCCCGCCCGCGCCGGCGAGTTCCAGCAGCAGCCGGAATTCCGTTCTGGTGAGGTGCACGCGTTCGCCTGCACGGTGCACGAGTCCTTCCTGCGGACGGATTTCCAGATCGCCGATCCGAACGGTGTCGTGCGCCGGTCCGCGCCGGCGCAACAACGCGCGGACGCGTGCCGCGAGAACGTCTCCCAGCAACGGTTTCGTGACGTAGTCGTCCGCTCCCGCCTCCAGCCCGGCGATCATGTCGCGGGCGTCCGCGCGGGCCGTGACGACGATGATGGGCAGGTCACCGCGGGCCCGGAGGGTCCGCACGACGTCGAGTCCGTCGAGGCCCGGCAGGGTCAGGTCGAGCAGGACCACGTCGAACGACTCGGTCTCGAGTCTTCGCAGGGCGGTGTCACCGGAACCCGCCTCGTCGACGGTGAAACCCTCGTCGGACAAGGTCAGGCGCAACGCCTGCCGGATTCGCTCGTCGTCGTCGACCAGCAGGACCCGTACGCACACGTCGACTCCACTGTGTGAGAGCCGCGGCGACGGCTCTCACACAGTGGGGTGAAAGTCGATCGAAATCAAGAAACCTTAGTATCAAAAAGAGGTGAGCGTGATTTTTGCCGAACGCGGGTTCGGTTCGTGGACAAGTGACTCGAAGCCACCGACGTCGTCGAAGGCGAAGCCGTAGGCCCGGCCGTCGCTCATGTTGGCGTGCACGATCCTGGAGAAGTGGTTCGTCGTCGCGCGGGTGTAGAACTCGCTCGCGTTGTAGGTCGGCTGGGTGTGGAGGTGGCCGAGCGTCGACCGGTTGAGCGCCGCGCACAGCGACCGCGAGATCGCGCCCAGCTCGTTGTTCGGCGCGGCGAGCCGGCCGTCGCAGCCCAGCACGTCGCGGGTGGACGGCTGCTGGAACTCCGCCACCTGCTGGCCGGAGGTGTTGGTGAACCGCATGACCCCGCCGCTGACGCGGCCGGTGAACTTGCGGTTCGGCTCCGCCTGGTAGGGCACGACGGTCAGCGGGGTGTTCTGGTAGGTCGACCAGACGCTGCTGACGTAGTTCGCGAAGTACGAGCTGGAGAACAGGCCCGCGTCGAGGCCCTTGCCCGGGTTCAGCACCCGCAGCCGAGTGCCGTCGGACCGGGAGTAGGTGAGTCGTGCCCAGTCACCGCCGAGTTGCTGGTGCTGGTCGAAGATCCGGGCGCGGCCGTTGGCGACGAGCTGGCCGGCCTTCCTGGTGGTGCCGCCCTGCGAGGTCGCCTCGACCGCGTGCGGGACCGCGAACATGTCCACCTGCGAGCTGTTGAGCCACAGACCGCCGCCGTCGTAGCTGAACTCGCTCCAGTCGAACAGGATGTCGCGGTTCGGGTCGCCGGCCGCCCACGGCGCCGGTTGCACCAGGCCGTCCGGGACGAGGCTGAACTTCAGCTTGTCGCGGAACGACATGTAGATCCGCCCGCCCGCGAGGTTGAGCGGGATCTGCACGGTCTTGCTGGCGCCGTTGGCCGGGCCGGGGATCGAGAAGTCCGGTGCGGGCACCGGCGGGATCGCGCCGCCGGACCACGGCGTGAACTGGCCGTTGCCGTTGACGTGGCCGAGGCGGCCGTTGTAGATGCCGGTGATGTAGAGGTGGACCGCGTCGCCCCGGCCCGAGTTGTTGGTGACGGTGAGCGGCAGCTGGCTCGGTGGAGCGGCTTGTGCGGGTGCGGACATCGTTGTCAGCCCGAACAGGGCCGATGTCGCGAGCAGCAGGAGCTTGCGCATCGACTATCTCCTCACTGAAGACAGGGTTCGTGAGAGCGCTCTCATAGTCGGCGGGATCGTGTTGATCTGTCAAGAATGGTTCTCATGCGCGCGTTGACGGTGGATCTCGCCCGGGCCGGGTCGTTGTCGTTGTCCGAACTGCCCGATCCGGTGCCCGGTCCGGACGACCTGCTGGTCGAGGGGGTGGCGGTCGGGATCTGCGGCACGGACCGCGAGATCGTCCGCGGCGAGTTCGGCACGGGCGCCAGGATCGTCATCGGTCATGAGTCACTGGGACGGGTGATCAGCGGGCCGGGGTTCGCGCCGGGGTCCCTGGTGGCGGGCGTGGTCCGCAGACCCGACCCGGCACCGTGCGTGGCGTGTGCGCGCGGCGAGTTCGACATGTGCCGCAACGGCCGCTACACCGAGCGGGGGATCACCGGACTCGACGGCTACGCCTCGACCTCGTGGACGGTGCCGGCGTCCTACGCCGTGCAGGTCGGCTCCGAGACCGGCGTGCTGGTGGAACCGGCCTCGGTGGTGGTCAAGGCGTGGGAGCGGCTGGACCGGCTGGCGCTGTTCCCGTTCGAGAGCGTCCTGGTCACCGGGGCCGGCCCGATCGGGTTGCTGGCGGCGTTGATCGGCGTGCAGCGCGGGCTGGACGTCCACGTCTTCGACCTGGCCTCCGACGGCCCGAAGCCCGCGCTGGTCGAGTCGCTGGGCGCGACCTACCACCGGGAGCTGCCGGACTGCCCGGTGGTGATCGAGGCGACCGGCGCGCCCTCGCTGGTCGCCCGGCTGCTCGGGCGCGACCTGATGTGTCTCACCGGCGTGCCGTCCACGGAGGTCGTGCCCGCCGACATCGGGCAGGCCAACCGCGACCTCGTGCTGCGCAACGGGATCGTGTTCGGGACGGTCAACTCGAACGTGCGGCACTACCGGGAGGCCTCTGCGGTGCTGGACCGCGCGGACGACGCGTGGCTGTCGTCGATGATCACCCGCCGGGTGCCGCTGGAGTCGTTCGCCGAGGCGTTCGAGCACCGGCCCGACGACGTGAAGGTGGTGCTGCAGCTGTGACGGCGGTGCAGGGA